>JBBIHD010000209.1:0-4738 GCA_037447195.1 Nitrospirota bacterium
CCCCCTCTCCCTGTCCCCCGGTCCAGATCCTTGCCACCGAGTCATCAACACGCATGAAGATGTCCCGGTCATGGAGCAGGAACCCGTCAGCAACGCCGGAAAGCTTCTCGAGGGCCTCCTGGTTCGTGCTCACGATGGGTTCTTCCGCACGGTTGCCGCTCGTCATGACGAGGGCCTGGAACCGGGAATGCGGAACAGGCTCGTTCAAGGCAGGATGGTAAAACAGCAAATAATGCAGCGGCGTATAAGGAAGCATACAGCCGAGATAGTTATTATCCGGCGCGACGGCAGCGGACAGGCCGGAATCTCTTCTTTTTTGCAGCAGCACGATCGGCCGCTTGCCCGACAGAAGCAGATCCCTTTCGGCTTCTGATACTTCACAGAACCGCCTGATCGTCTCAACATCCGGCATCATCACACCAAAAGGCTTGTTGCTTTTGCGCTTTCGCTCACGCAGTTTCAGCACCGCAGCATCATTCAAAGCATCACAGGCGAGATGGAACCCGCCCAGGCCTTTCACGGCAATGATGCCGCCTTTTCTCAGTGTGTCAATACATTTTAACAGGGCTTCATTGCCCTTGAATTCCGAACTCCGCACGGAGCCTGTCCCGCTTGCGGGGCATTCCGTATTCGAAGCTCCAAACTCCTCGCTCCGAACTCGAAACTCGACGCTCGGGCCGCACTGCGGACAGGCATTCGGCTGGGCATGAAAGCGCCGGTCACGGGGATCATCATATTCGGCGCGGCAGGCAGGGCACATCGGAAACGGCGCCATCGTGGTGTTCGGGCGGTCATAGGGAACGGTGCGCGTTATGGAATAGCGGGGGCCGCAGCGGGTGCAGTTGATGAAGGGGTAGAGATAGCGCCGGTCGGAAGGATCAAGAAGTTCGCGCAGGCAGGCATCGCAGGTAGAGACATCAGGCGAAAGCAGGGTGAAGGACCCGCGTCCCGCGGCGCTCACGCTCTCCCTGATCGAGAACTTCCTGTAGCCAGCCTTCGGAAGGGAGAGGACCGAGAGATCGTTTATCTTCGCAAGCGGCGGCGCTTCACGCGGGAGCCGCTCGATGAACGCGGCAAGACGCCGGCCTTCCACGTCGATCACGACGCCGTCGTCGGTGTTGATGACGTACCCTTTCAGGCCAAGCTCCGCTGCAAGGGCGTAGACATAGGGCCGGAAGCCCACGCCCTGCACAACGCCTTTGACTATGATCTCAGCGCGCTCAACCATTGGGTCCAGCGATCAATGCCCTGCCCGTTCGCGCAGGAGACCTCGAAGATCTGCAGTCCGCGGTTCAGTGCCAGTGAATCCGAGCGGACCTTGTTCATATCCGTGTTCATATAGGGCAGCAGGTCCGTCTTGTTCAGCACCAGGGCCGATGATTCCCGGAACATGAGGGGATATTTGAGCGGCTTGTCATGCCCTTCGGCGATGGACAGGACCATGGCCTTCATGTCCTCGCCCACTTTGAACTCCGCCGGGCAGACAAGATTGCCCACGTTCTCGATGATCAGCAGGTCAAGATCGCGGAGCGGCAGGTCGTCGAGCACTTCGCTGATCATGTTCGCATCCAGGTGGCAGGCGCCGTTCGTGTTGATCTGGACCACCGGCACGTTCAATGCCCCGATCCGCTCCGCATCGTCGGTCCCCACGATGTCGCCTTCGATCACCCCGATGCGCAGGCCACTCTTCAGCGCGCTGATGGTCCGCTCCAGCAGCGTGGTCTTTCCCGCGCCGGGGGCGCCCATGAGATTCACCACGTACACGCCCGCTTCCCGGAACCGCCTCCGGTTCTCCTCGGCTATCCGGTCGTTCGCCTCAAGGATTTTCGTGACAACCTTGACTTTCATAGACCCTACTCCGAACTCCGAACTCCACACTCCGCACTCACGCTTCAGCTCATCTCCATGTCCACGACTTCCATTTCCCTGCCCCGGGTGATGGTAAAGGATTCCGATCCGCAGAGCGGGCAGGCGAACACGTAGGGAGCGGCGTCGGGGGCGTCGAATTCCCTGCCGCAGGAACTGCAGGCGCCGCCCACCGGCATCGTCTCGACCCGGATCTGCGCGCCGGACGCCACGGTATTCGCCTTCAGGGCGTCAAAGGCAAAGGTGAGCGCCTCGGGCATGACGCCGGCCGCCTTCCCGATCCTGACCGTTACTGCCGTCACGGCCTGCCTGCCCTCGTCCTCGCAGTTCTCGGCGAGGATATCGAGGATGCTGAGGGCGATGGATGATTCGTGCATGATCTCACCTGACTCGACGGCTTCCTTCGTGATGGTCTGGAGGGCGAACCCCGCATGGACCAGGACGTAGTCGCCCAGCTTCGGCTCCTCGGGAAGAAGCGTGAGGCTCACCTCCCTCCGGGCGCCGTACACGTCGATGACGGCCACATCATCGGTTATGGAAATGACTTTTGAGGGGACTGCAAGACACATGTAATACCCCACTCGCGAAGCTTGTCGAGGGCCCTGTCGAGCAGGACTTCCATTTTATCGCACATCTGGGGGGTCAAGTCAATACCGACATCGATCGTCCAGGGCTGGATCCCGATCAGGCAGATCTCCTTCGGCATGCTGTCCGTCATATTCGCCACGGACAGGACATCGGCAAGCCCCATGTGGTGCAGCGACAGCTTTGCCTGCAGAAAAGCGGGTATGCCTTCGTTCTCGATCAGGCCGATGAAGCCGGGCTCCTTTCCGAACTCCACGGCGTCGAGGATCAGCACCTTGTCCCGCTTGTCGATGTAGGGCAGCAGGTCCAGGCCCGAGGTGCCGCCGTCCACCAGTTCCACTGCCGGCGAAAAGGTGCAGCGCTTCTGCAGAGCAGTGACGGCGTGGACGCCGATGCCTTCGTCCATCAACAGGAGATTACCGAGGCCCAGGACTGTGATCAATTCAGATTTCATAGGATGTTCTCGATCTCCCTGCCATGCCCTTCTGTTCCTGGAAAGAAAAAGCCCTCAGCCGCCACTTTCTGAACCACGTCCGTGGGAGCAGAGGGCTTACACCAGCTGTACCTTCAGGAGCCTGTTTACAGCCCCTTCACCTTCGCAAGCTCCACGCCCTTCCCGTCCACCATGTGGATGGCGCAGGCCAGGCAGGGGTCAAAGGAATGCACCGTCCGCAGCACTTCCAGGGGCTTGTTCGAGTCTGCCACGGGAGTGCCGATGAGCGAGGATTCATAGGGCCCCAGGGCGTCGTTCTGGTTGCGGGGACCCGCATTCCAGGTCGACGGGACCACGGCCTGGTAGTTCTTCACCTTCCCGTTGTCGATGACGACCCAGTGGGAAAGCACGCCCCGCGGCGCCTCGTGGAAGCCGAAGCCCTTGATCTCCCCTTTCGGGAACTCGGGCCGGTTGAAGGTCTTCACGTCGCCCTTCGCGATGTTGTCCACCAGAAGCTGCCACTGCGATACCAGGGAGTCGTACATGACGGCGCAGCGCACGGCCCGGGCCGCGTGCCGGCCGATGGTCGAATGGAGCGCGCCTGGGCCCACCTGGATGCCTGCAAGGCTGCTGACCGTCTTGAGCGTCTGGTTCACATATTTCTTCGTGGGCTCGTGCCCTGCGGCGTACATGCACAGCACGTTCGCCAGCGGGCCCACCTGGGCGGGCTTGCCGTAGAAGGTCGGCGCCTTGACCCAGGAATACTTGCCGTTGTCCTGGAACTCGGTATATTTCGGGTCCGTGGTCTCGTCATAGGGGTGTTTTGTCCAGTCGCCCTTGTACCAGGAATGCTTGATGCTCTCCTTCACGCCGTCGCGGAAATAGGGGTCGCCGAAGCTCTTGATCGGCTTGAAGGTGCTGAGATCGCCGTTCTCGATGTATCCGCCGGGCAGGTCGAAGGTTGTCCCCTTTGTATCGAGCGGCAGGTCCGGCACGCAGAGATAGTTCTTCACGCCTGCCCCGTAGCCCGTCCACTCCTTGTAGAAGGCCCCTACGGCGGCCACGTCCACGAGATAGACGTTCTTGACGAAATCGCCGACCTCGTCGATAAGGGTCTTGATATAGTAGAGCCGCTCCATGTTCAGCGCCGACTGGTTGTCTGCGTTAATGGCGTTCGCCACGCCGCCCACGGCCAGGTTCTGGATATGCGGCGTCTTGCTGCCCAGGATCGAGACGATCATGTTCGCCTTGCGCTGATACTCGAGGGCCTGGAGATAATGGGCCGCTGCCAGGAGGTTCACTTCCGGAGAGAGCTTCATGGCAGGGTGGCCCCAGTAGCCGTTGGCATAGATGCCGAGCTGGCCCGAGTTCACAAAGGTCTTGAGCCGGTCCTGCACCTGCTTCATGTGATGATGGCTGTTCATCTTCCACGACGACAGGCCCTCGCCCAACGACGCCGACTTCTTCGGGTCCGCCTTCAGGGCCGAGACCAGGTCCACCCAGTCCAGGGCGGAAAGGTGGTAGAAATGGACGATGTGGTCATGGACGTTGTGCGCCGTGATTATCAGGTTCCTGATGTACTGCGCGTTCAGGGGCACTTCGAGGTTCAGCGCGTTTTCGACCGCCCTCACCGAGGCGGTTGCGTGTACGGACGTTCAGACGCCGCAGATGCGCTGGGTGAACAGCCAGACCTCCCGGGCGTCGCGCCCCTTCACGATATTCTCGATGCCGCGCCACATCTGGCCCGACGACCAGGCATTGGTCACCTTGCCGTTGTCGACCTCGCAGTCGATGCGCAGGTGCCCTTCGATTCTGGTGATGGGATCAATTACGATTCGTTTCGACATATTCAGC
>JBBIHD010000210.1:0-4734 GCA_037447195.1 Nitrospirota bacterium
ACAGAATACAGAATACAGAATACAGAATACAGAATACAGAATACAGAATACAGAAGGGTTGAACCCTATGCGCTATGCCCCATGCGCTATGCAACAGCCAGGATCATGACCGAACATCTTGTTGTTGAAATCAAACAGCTTCCGAATGCCGAAGGACTTCCCCTCCCGCGGTACCAGACCGAACAGGCTGCCGGCGTGGACCTGTGCGCCGCCGTGGACGGTGATGTCGTGATCAGCCCCGGCCAGTGGAAGCTGATCCCCACGGGCATCGCCGTGGCCATACCCCACGGATGCGAGGGGCAGGTGCGGCCGAGGAGCGGGCTGGCGCTGAAGCACGGCATCGGCATGCTGAACGCTCCCGGTACGATCGATGCGGATTATCGCGGCGAGATCGGCGTCATCCTGTTCAACTTCAGCGACGGGGCCTTCACGGTGCGGCGGGGAGACCGGATCGCGCAGATGGTCTTTGCCCGGGTGATGCAGGCCGATCTGGTGACCGTCGAGATGCTTCAGGAGACGGCGCGGGGCGCCGGCGGCTTCGGGCATACGGGGCTGAAATGAAATGTGGAGTGCGGAGTTCGGAGTGCGGAATGTCAAGAAAGCGGAGAGAACGGTGATGGTAAGATCTCGAATTTTTGCGGTTGTGTTTGCGATGCTCGTTGCGGCGGCTCCCGCCCTTTCCCAGGACCTGAAGGTCACGGAAAAGGTGCTGCCCAACGGGCTGAAGGTCCTGTTGAAGGAAGAGCACAAGGCCCCGGTGGTCACTTTCCAGATCTGGTACAAGGTGGGCTCCCGGAACGAGCAGCTCGGCAAGACCGGCGCATCCCACCTGCTTGAGCACATGATGTTCAAGGGGACGAAGAAGTACGGCCCCAAGCAGTTCTCGCGCATCGTGATGCGCAACGGGGGCAATGACAATGCCTTCACGAGCAAGAACTACACCGCCTATTTCCAGAATTTCGCCGCTGACCGCATCGGCATCTCCCTGGACCTGGAGTCGGACCGCATGCGCAACCTCCTGCTGGACGGCAAGGAGTTCCTGTCCGAACGCGAGGTGGTGAAGGAAGAGCGGCGGATGCGCTACGAGGACGACCCTGTCTCGACCATGGTGGAGCAGATGATGGCCGTGGCCTTCATCGCCCATCCCTACCAGTGGCCCGTGATCGGCTGGATGGCGGACCTCGACAGACTCACGCGCGACGACCTGGAGCGCCACTACCGGACCTTTTACGCGCCGAACAACGCGACCGTAGTGGTCGTCGGAGACTTCGACGCCAAAGCGCTCCTTCCCCGGATCGAAAAGGCCTTCGGCAGGATACCGCGGGGCCCTGCGGTCCCGAAGGTCGGCGCCGTGGAGCCGAAGCAGCTCGGCGAGCGGCGGGTGGTCGTAAAACGGAAAGCCGAACTGCCTGCCGTGTTCATCGGGTACAAGACGCCGAATGTGCAGCATGCCGACCATGCCGCTCTTGAGGTGCTGGAAGGGGTGCTGTCGGCAGGGAAGAGCTCCCGCCTCTACCGGTCGCTGGTCTATGAGAAGCAACTGGCCCTGTACGCAGGGGGAGAATATGACGGCATTACCCAGGACCCGAACCTGTTCTATCTCTATGCCGGCGTCATGCCCGGCAAGACTTCAGAGGAGGTCGAGCGGGCGCTGTACAGCGAGATAGACCTGCTCAAGAGCGGCCCGGTCCCGGCCGACGAGCTCCAGAAGGTCAAGAACCAGATCGAGGCAGGCTTCATCATGGGGCAGGATTCCGTGTTCTACCAGGCCATGCTGCTCGGCAAGTATGAGACCGTGGCCGGATGGCGCCTGCTCGAGAACTATCTTGACGGCATCCGCGCCGTGACGGCAGCTGACATTCAGCGGGTGGCGCAGGCGTATTTTTCCGAAGAGAACCGGACCGTCGGCATCCTCGTGCCGCTGGCGAAATAAAAAGGGAGCGCGGAGTGTGGAATGCGGAATAAGAATCGGACGCTCATAAGATACGGAATATGCGCAATCGTGCTTGCAGCCTTCCTGCCGCTCGTGCAGGGTGCGCCTGCAGCCGCGAAACCGCTCGGCAAGCGCATCGTCCTGGACAACGGCATGGTGCTGCTGCTGGCCGAGAAGCATGATCTTCCCGTTGTGACGGTGAACATGGTCATCAAGGCAGGCAGCATGGTCGAACCGGCGGACAAGCCCGGCCTCGCTTCCCTCACCGCGTCGCTCCTGATGCAGGGCACGGCCCGCCGCAGCGCGACGCAGATCAGCAGCGAGATCGATTTCGTCGGCGGGTCCCTCTCCGTTTCAGGCGGAAGCGACTTCGCCTCCGCAGGGTTGCGCGTGCTCAGGAAGGACCTTCGCCTGGGTCTGGACCTGCTGTCCGATGTGCTCAGGAACCCCGCGTTTGATCAGAAGGAGATCGACCGCAAGGTGCGCGAATCGCTGGCAGAGATCCGGCGCCAGAAGGACGAGCCCGGCGTGATAGCCGGCGAGGCCTTCACCCGGGCGGTCTTTGGTTCGCACCCCTACGGCAGAACGAGCGACGACGTGGCCGCGTACCTGCCCCGGGTGAAAAAGCGGGACCTTGCGGAATTTCATGGGGCCTTCTACGGACCTGATACTGCGATCATTGCCGTGGTAGGCGATGTTACGGAGCGGGAGATCGTCACGCTGCTGCGGGAATATTTCAAGGGCTGGAAGCGCGCGCCGGGGTCCGCACCGTCCGTCGCACCCGTGCCGAAGCGGGAACGCCGGGACGTGATCGCCATTGAGAAGGACATCACCCAGGCGAACATCATCCTGGGACATGTGGGCATCAGCCGGGAGGACCCGGACTATTATGCCGTCCTTGTCATGAACTACATCCTCGGCGGCGGCGGTTTTTCGTCGCGCCTCATGGACAACATCCGGGACAACCGCGGCCTCGCCTACAGCGTATACAGCTCCTTCTCGGCCCAGAAGGAGCCCGGCGCCTTCAGCGCCGAGGTCCAGACAAAGAACGAATCGGCGAATGAGGCCATTGCCGAGATACTGAAAGAGATCGGACGCATGCGGACAGCGCCTGTCACCGACCAGGAGCTTGCCGACGCGAAGGCCTACATCACGGGCAGTTTTCCTCTGCGCATGGACACGTCAGCCAAGATCGCGGGCATTCTGACGGCAGTGGAGATATACGATCTCGGACTCGACTATCCGCAGAAGTATCCCGCACTGATCAATGCGGTGACCAAAGAGGACATCCTGCGCGTGGCGAAGCGCCATCTGCATCCTGACCGCGTGGTGATCGTGGTCGTGGCGGACCAGGCCAGGGCGAAGGTGCAATAATCCTGACAATACCAGTTGCTGAAACCGTAAAAAGCGGATTTGACCACAGAGCCAGGTCGGGCACGGTGGAAGCCGTTTCCTTCTTTTTCGATTTGTATCAGTGGCGACCTGTCAGATTCTTACCTGTTTACGGATGCATCATCAATCAGTAGGCCACGGGAGAAGCGGATAACACGTCTCAATGTCTTCAGTAATCAAAATACTCCCTGACAACCTGATCAACAAGATCGCCGCGGGCGAGGTGGTGGAGCGGCCCGCGTCGGTGGTGAAGGAACTTGTTGAGAACGCCATCGACGCCGGCGCGGCGGAGATCGTCGTCGAGATCGAGCAGGCGGGCAAGCGGCTGATCCGCGTTACGGACAACGGCCGGGGCATGGCCCCCGACGACGCGGGGACCGCCTTCGAGCGCCACGCCACGAGCAAGATATCCGTCGATGCTGATCTGGAAGCCATTACCACCATGGGCTTCCGCGGGGAGGCGCTTTCAAGCATTGCCGCAGTCTCGCAGGTGCGGATGACCACGGCCCTGCATGGCGCTTCAAAGGGAACGCTCATCGAGATCGAGGGCGGCAGGCTCAAGAACCGCACGGCCTCGGCCGCGGCGCCGGGCACGTCAATCGAGGTGAGCCATCTCTTCTTCAATACTCCGGCGCGCCTCAAGTTCCTGAAGAGCCCGGCAACGGAATTCTCCCATATTGTGACCGCCTTTTCCCGCCAGGCAGTGGCCCACTCCGGCATCGCGTTCAGGCTGATCCATAACAAAAAACCGGTCCTCGATCTGCCCGCCGCGGCAGGCGTCCGGGACCGACTCTTCCAGATCCATGGCGGGGAGCTCGTTGCGAGCCTGATAGACGTATCGGGAGGAAGGGACAGCGTCGGCATCACCGGCCTGCTTTCGCGTCCCGCATCAACGCGCGCCGACCGCACCTACCAGGATTTCTTCGTGAACCAGCGCTACGTCAAGAATCCATCGCTCACCCACGCGCTCTATGCGGCCTACGAGGGCATGCTGATGCGCGACCGCCATCCCCTCTGCTTCCTCTTCATCGAGATCGACCCGGCGCTGGTCGACGTGAACGTCCATCCTGCCAAGGCCGAGGTGCGGTTCCGCAGCCAATCGCAGGTCCACGACCTCCTGCGGGACGCTCTCCGGGACGGACTGCGCGGTTCGGGCAGCGCGGGATCATCCCTCCCGGCGGCATCACCGGCCCGCGGCGGCAGCGTGCAGGAGGCCGTTGCAGAGTATTTTTCCCGGCAGCCTGATGCTGCCACGGGCGGCGATATTCCCCCCAAGCCTGTGCATTCGACCTTTTTCGGCAGGCGCCGTACCGATTCCCTCAGCCGGCCCGCGCAGGCCGAGTTCCCTGCTTTTTCCGCAGCCGAACTCCTGGCAATCGATGTGCCCCTGCGGGGAGCTCTGGTCCGCG
>JBBIHD010000211.1:0-4727 GCA_037447195.1 Nitrospirota bacterium
GCCTCCTCGATCTCGGCGCGGGCCCGCATCTGGATGATGCCCCGGCCCGTCTGGTAGGCCTGACGGATGCCGTCATAGCCGTGGATGAACCCTGCCGTGGGAAAGTCGGGGCCCTTGATCACGGCCATGAGCTCCTGCACCGTGGTCTCGGGGTTGTCGATCAGCAGCACCAGCCCGTCAACGACCTCCGAGAGGTTGTGGGGCGGAATGTTGGTCGCCATGCCCACGGCAATGCCGGCCGACCCGTTGATCAGGAGGTTCGGAACCCGCGTGGGCAGCACGGAAGGCTCGACCGTGGTCTCGTCGAAGTTCGGGACAAAATCCACGGTCTCCTTGTCGATGTCGGCAAGCAGCTCCTCGGCGAGCTTCGTAAGCCGCGCCTCGGTGTACCGGTAGGCGGCGGCGGAATCTCCGTCCACGGACCCGAAATTGCCCTGGCCGTCCACGAGCAGGTACCGCATGTTGAAGTCCTGGGCCATGCGCACCATGGTGTCGTAGACGGCGCTGTCGCCGTGGGGGTGATATTTCTTCAGGACTTCGCCCACCACGCCCGCGCTCTTGGAATATTTCTTGTTGTGCAGCAGGCCCTCACGGAACATGGCATAGAGGATCCTGCGGTGCGCAGGCTTCAGCCCGTCGCGCACGTCAGGCAGTGCCCTGCCCACGATGACGCTCATGGAATAATCGAGATAGGAGGTCTTCATCTCCTGCTCGATATTGATCTGGGTTTTTAGTTCCTGGGATTCCATAGGATTAGTTAGTGAGTCTCGCCGAGAGCCTCGGCATCCGCAAGATCTTTCATTCTTCCCAAAGCCCGCTTGTTGCGAATGAACGCTTCCTTCCCGATGTAGGATACCGGGATGCTCCCGAAACGCCCTGCAGCGCGGCTTGCCTCAGCCTCGTCCCACGATACGCCGGTGATCGACGTTACAATATCGATACGCACCGGCGGCACTCCGAGTTGTACGATCCGGCCGGGAACGGCAAAATCCTCCGTCATCAATCCAAGGGAGCCGAAACCGAAGGCCTCAAGGGCGCTCAGAATTCGACTGCTGTTCTCCTGGTCGGGACACACGAGTATGTCCAGGCCTCCTGTATATCGCGGGGCGCCGTGAAAGGCGAGAGCATAAGCGCCGACGATCATATAGCGGACCTCATGCTCGTTGAACAACGCGAGCAGTTCTTTGTAATCGGTCTGCGTTTCCATCGCGTTCTCTCCGCAAACGTTCAACGGCGGCAATGCGCTCTTCCGGCGTTTTGGACAGCCAATAGAGCAGGTTCTCCCTGATTTCCGAAATGTCCTGTATGCGCTTTTTTTGAACGACCCGCTCTATCATGCCTTCTGTCCCTCGGCCGCAGATTCCGGCCTGGCTTATACGTCCAGGTTCCTGACCTCGAGGGCGTGGCGCTGGATGAAGGCCCGGCGCGGCTCCACCTGGTCGCCCATCAGGATCGTGAAGATCTCGTCGGCCTTGATGGAGTCCTCGATCGTGACCTGCAGGAACGTCCGGGCCTCCGGATCCATGGTCGTCTTCCAGAGCTGATCAGGGTTCATCTCGCCCAGGCCCTTGTACCGCTGGATCGAGAGGCCTTTCTTGCCCAGGTCAAGAACAGTGGTGACCAGCGCCCCCGTGTCGCTGAATTTCTTTTCCTCGCCTTTTTCCTGGATCCTGTAGGGCGGCGCGCCCAGCCCGAGCATGGCCGGCGACAGGCTCTGGAGCTCGCGGAATTCCGGCGTGGTCACGTAGTTTTCGTCAAGCACGATCGTAGAGTTGATGCCGTCACGCCTTGTTTCGAGCCGCAGCCGCAGCGCATCGTGCTCCTCGTCCTTTTCGATGGCCTGCTCCAGCACGGCAGCGGGATGCTGGCGCTTCAGGTTTTCCCCGATGGCGGCGCCGATGGCGGTGAGCCGCGCCTGGTCCTTGAGGTCCGCCTTCGAGAAGGCCTTGTCCAGCAGCAGGGCGCGCAGCACGGCCGTGTCGATCCGCTTTCTCCGGAACTTTTCCAGGATCTTCTCGAACTGCACGAGCTTCTTGAGCATGGCCGTCAGCCGCTCGCCCGCGAGAGTGCCCCCCTGTTCAGGCGAAAAGAGCTCCATATCCTCGGCAGCGAGGTCGAGCAGAAAATCCTCCATGCGCGACTCATCCTTGATGTAGCGTTCGGTCTTGCCGCGTTTTACCTTGAACAGCGGCGGCTGGGCGATATAGAGATAGCCCCGTTCGATGATCTGGGGCATCTGCCGGTAGAAGAAGGTGAGCAGCAGGGTGCGGATGTGGGCGCCGTCCACATCGGCGTCGGTCATGATGATGACCTTGTGATATCGGATCTTCGCCACATCGAATTCTTCGGGCCCGATGCCGGTGCCGAGGGCGGTAATCAGCACCTTGATCTCGTCGCTCGTCAGCATCCTGTCGAAGCGCGCTTTCTCCACGTTCAGGATCTTGCCCTTGAGCGGCAGAATGGCCTGGTTCTTCCGGTCGCGGCCCTGTTTCGCCGAGCCGCCTGCCGAGTCGCCCTCGACGATATACAGCTCCGAGAGTGCGGGGTCCTTTTCCTGGCAGTCGGCGAGCTTGCCCGGCAGCGATGACGAGTCCAGCACGCCCTTGCGCCGGGTGAGATCCCGCGCCTTGCGGGCCGCTTCCCGCGCCCGGGCCGCTGATGACGCCTTGTCGGCGATCTTGCGCGCCACTGCCGGGTTCTCTTCAAGGTAAGCACCGAGGGATTCGTTCACCATGGCTTCCACGATGCCCTTGACCTCGCTGTTGCCCAGCTTGGTCTTGGTCTGGCCTTCGAACTGGGGATTGGGAAGCCGCACGCTCACCACGGCCGTGAGCCCTTCCCGCACGTCCTCGCCGGTCAGCGCATCGGCGCCGTTCTTCAGCAGGCCGTTTGCCGCGGCATAGCCGTTCACGGTGCGCGTGAGCGCCGCCTTGAACCCCACCAGGTGGGCGCCGCCCTCCTGGGTGTTGATGTTGTTCGCGAAGGTGAAGACCTGCTCCACGTAGCTGTCGTTGTACTGGAGCGCCACCTCCACCGTGATCCCGTCCCGCTCCCGGGCGACGAAGATGGGCTTCGGATGCAGGGCCGCCTTGTTCTTGTTCAGATACTCGATGAAGGAGACGATGCCGCCTTCGTAGAAGAAGGCCTGCTTCTTGGAGGTACGCTCGTCCTGGATCGCGATCTTGAGGCCCCGGTTCAGGAACGCCAGCTCGCGCAGGCGCTGGGACAGGATGTCATAGCTGAAGTCCCGGTCCTCGAAGATGAGGTGGTCGGGTTTGAAGGTCACCTTGGTGCCTGTTGCCGTGGTCGTTCCCTTTTCCGTAAGCGGCATGAGCGGCTTGCCGCGCTCGTAGCGCTGCTGAAAGACCTTGTTGTGCTGCTTGATCTCCAGTTCCAGCCATTCCGACAGGGCGTTCACGACCGACACACCCACGCCATGCAGCCCGCCCGAGACCTTGTAGACCTCGCCGTCGAACTTGCCGCCGGCGTGCAGGACCGTAAGGGCCACCTCGGCTGCGGAACGCTTCTGGGTGCTGTGCATCTCCGTCGGAATGCCCCGCCCGTCGTCGGTCACTGTCACGCTGTTGTCGATGTGGATGGTGACGTCGATGGTGGTGCAGAAGCCCGCCATGGCCTCGTCGATGCTGTTGTCCACGAGCTCGTAGACCAGGTGGTGCAGACCAACGCTGCCCGTGCTGCCGATGTACATGGCAGGACGTTTCCGGACGGCTTCAAGGCCTTCGAGCACTTTAATACTGTCGGCAGTATAGTCCATAGCGCGGCCTCCGGCCGCAAAAGGAAACGGGAAAATGTATCGACGCGCCGGTGCTGCATGTCTGAACAGGAGGGAAGCAGGGCCGCCCTCCGCAACAGCATGCCGCCAGACGGTCAACGGTCAAAGGAACAGTTCAAAAGGTTTCTCGCAAAAAAAGGGATCGTGTCGGCATCTCACCGGCCACATCCCTCGCACCAACCACCAATGCCGCATTCCGGAAAATATCCGCGGTCCTCTTCAGGAGAAATGAGTGCGCTTTTGTTCCATTTGCACTGTGGTTCATTAGCGTATCTTGTTATGCGGTGCGTTCCTCTACACCCTCATGGGCATGACGACGCAGCGATAACCGGCATCGTCGGCCTCGGTGATAAGGCAGGGGCTGAGCGGGTCGTTCAGTTCGAGGTTGATCATCTCCTTGTCCATGGCCCCGAGCACGTCCATGACGTAGCGCGAATTGAACCCGATGGCAAGCCCCTCGCCGGCAAAGTCCACGGCGAGCTCCTCAACGGCCTCGCCCAGCTCCGGGTTGTTCGTCGAGAGGATGATGCGGTTCTTTTCGAGCTGCATCTTCACGGCGTTCGTCTTTTCCCGGGACAGGATCGAAACCCGCTTGACGGCATGGGCGAAGGCGGCCTTTGCCACCGACACCTTCTTCTTGTTCTGCGTCGGGACCACCTGCTGATAATTGGGATAGTTGCCGTCGATCAGCTTCGACACCATCACGAGGCCGTCGCGCTTGAACAGGGCGTGGTTCTTGCTGAAACCCAGCCGCAGTTCGGCCGTCGAGGACGGGTCCTCCTCAAGGAGCCGGCGCAGCTCCATCATGGCCTTCTTCGGAATGATCACCGTCTCCTCGTCATGCTTGGCGTTCACCGTGCGGTCGACCATGGAAAGGCGATGGCCGTCGGTGCCTACCATGCGGATCTGGAGCCCCTCTTTTGCCGGCAGCATC
>JBBIHD010000212.1:0-4719 GCA_037447195.1 Nitrospirota bacterium
GACAAAGACCTGCCCCTCGTGAATCCCCATACGGGCAGGACGGTCAGGACCGTCAAGGGGCGCGAGGTCTTTGACGCCATCGTGGAGATGGCCTGGAGGACCGGCGACCCGGGCATGGTCTTCCTGGACCGGATCAACCGGGACAACCCCACGCCGCACCTGGGCGAGATGGAAAGCACCAATCCCTGCGGAGAGCAGCCGCTCCTGCCCTATGAGCCGTGCAATCTCGGCTCCATCAATCTCTCGCTCATGCTGAGGGAGTCCGGAGGAAAACCCGCCGTCGACTGGGAGCACCTGGAGCAGGCAGTGCGGACAGGCGTGCATTTCCTTGACAACGTGATCGATATGAGCCGCTATCCCCTGGACGAGATCGACCGCATGGCCAAGGGGAACAGGAAGATCGGCCTGGGCGTGATGGGCTTCGCGGACATGCTGGTGCGGCTCGGCATTCCCTATGACTCCGACGAGGCGCTCGGGACGGGTGAAGAGATCATGCGCTTCATCCGCGAAAAGGCATGGGAAGCCTTGGCCAGGCTGGCAGAGGAGCGCGGGGTCTTCCTGAACTATCCAGGCAGCCGGTACGACCAACAGGGCGGTCCGCGCCTCAGGAACGCGACGGTCACGACCGTGGCGCCTACCGGCACCCTTTCGATCATCGCAGGCTGCTCGAGCGGCATCGAGCCGCTCTTTGCCCTGTCCTACCGCCGCCATATCCTGGGCGACGTGGAGCTGCCCGAGATCAACCAGCGCTTCATCGAGACCGCGAAGGAGCGGGGCTTTTACGACGAAGCGCTCGTGATGCGCATCACGGCAGGCGAATCGATCCGTCACATGGCGGCCGTGCCGGACGATGTCAAGCGCGTCTTCGTGACGGCCTTCGACATCGCGCCGGAGTGGCACGTCCGGATGCAGGCGGCCATCCAGCGCCACACGGACAATGCCGTGTCCAAGACCATCAATTTCCCGCCCAGGGCCACGCTCGACGAGGTCCGCCGGGCCTATCTCATGGCCTACCAGGAAGGGGTGAAGGGGATCACCATCTTCCGGAGCGGGAGCAGGAGCGAGCAAGTGCTTACATGCGCTGACCCGTTGTACTGCTGAATGATAGAAGGGGAACGTTGGACGCGGATAAAGGCGGATTCACGCGGATTAAGGATGCGTGCCGAGTTAAGGTCGATCGCAAGGGTTTATTAGCCGCGGATGGTCGCGATTTTGCGAGGCAAGGAACTTTGGCTACGGATGGACACGGATAAAGATTAGAATCGATTTAAGGTCAACGGCAAAGACTTATTAGCCGCGAACAGGGTACAGGGACCACGATGCAGGATACACGATGCATGATAAACCCTCTCTTTCTGTACTGATCTGCTGCCCGCTGATTTCTCCTCTGAAGTATGAATTCTCTGCGCTCTCTGCGCCTCTGCGAGAGACAGGTTCCTCATTTTTTTGTCTTTCTCTGCGATCTTTGCGGCTCTGCGAGAGACAGCGGTTTACGGCTCTCTGCATTTCCGTTCTTGCCCTTCATTCTGCAAGCCACAATCTGAGTTCGCATATTGAAAGCACACTTTCGGCTTGACGACGGCAACCTCATCGTTGTATTCTTACAGCACTCGGCAATGGTATGCCGAGCGGCTCCCGGGGCACTCGGCTAATGCTGGCCGTCCTCATCTCTATGACAAAGATATCTTCCGGCGTGCAAGGTCTTGATTCCCTGATCGGGTCCCTCCATATCGGCGACAATGTCGTCTGGGAGGTGGATGCAGGCGCTTCTTATGAAGCGTTCATACGGGATTTCATCAGCCAGTCCTTCAACGACGAGCAGAAGGTGATCTATGTGAGCTTCAACAGGTCGCCGCAGAGCGTTTTGGGGGCGTTGGCCGGTATTATCGCGCCCGGCCATTTCATTTTCATCGACTGCTTCACTTCGGGCAAGGGCAAGAACGACAACACCTTTTTGCGGTTCTATGATAAACAGTCTGACATCAAGACCGTGCGGATAACGGACCCGAGGAACATCAAGCGCTTCACGCAGACGTTGAACGAGATTGAGGACAGTCTGCATCCCGGAGCGCGGTACGTCTTCGACAGCCTCACGGGCATGCAGGACCTGTGGGCCGATGAGAGCGAAACACACCGGTTCTTCACGTATATGTGTCCGCGGCTGTACGATCTCAATACAGTGGCCTACTGGATCCTCGAAAAAGAGGCCCACAGCCCGAAGTTCAAAGCCAACCTGCGGCATATTACGCAGGTCGTGCTCGATCTGCAGCGGAGAAAGAGCAGCCTCTATCTCAAGGCCCTCAAACTGGAAGGGAGGCAGGACCGGGAGGCTTTCAAGCCTCATGCCTATGAGGTCCGGGATGCACATGTTTCCCTTGCCCCTGCCAGAAAAGAGCCGGCTGCGGACATCGGCGCCAGGATCAAGGAGGCGCGGACACGGACCGGCATGAGCCAGAAGGATCTGGCCGACAAGGTGGGGATCACGCCGAGCTCCCTGTCCCAGATCGAGGCAAACCTTACGAGCCCGTCGCTCAGCACGTTCTTTCAGATCTGCCGGTCCCTGGATATGCAACCCGGCCAGTTCATCGAAAGCGGAGCGCCTGCGGCAGCGCCGTGGCTCGTGCGAAAGACATCGGTTCTTTCATCCGCTCCGTCGATGGAGGGAAAGGCGAGGACCTACACCATTGCTTCGGGCCGGAAACTGGCGGCCCAGATCGTGGTGCTGCCATCAGGCGCGAACATCAAGGGCCATTTTTCCTATCGGCGCGGTGACGAGTTCCTGTATGTCGTGGAAGGAACGCTGGTGGTGACCGTGGAAGGGAGGGAAGAGCGGATCGAAGCAGGCGATGCTCTCTGTTTTACGGAATCCTTCCCATCGGCATGGAAGAACGAAGGAGGTGGTTAGGCGCAGGTGCTCGTTGTCCGGGAGTAGCGGTTTTGCACGCCAAGGAGTATTCACAGCGAGGAACGAGAGGGCATTTTTTTTGCCTGCAGGCTAAAGTAATGCTTAATTCTGCGAGAAAGAACTTAAGCTATGCTAATTGAATGGCATGAAAACCAGGAAGTGATTGTATCCAGGCACCAACAGATCAGCTCAGTCGGAAAAAAATTCCATAGTCCAAGGAGAAGAACATGAACCTGCAGCAGCCAAATGCGAATGACGCCACCAGAACAGCAAATCGATCGAGGAATGTGTCTCCCATGAGCGGACTCTGCACCCGCTGCGTGGATGGATGCAGAGGGAATTGTGAAGTGTTCAAGGCAACCTTCCGGGGGAGAGAACTGCTCTACCCGGGGCCCTTCGGCAGCATCACCGCCGGAGGCGATAAGAACTACCCCGTCGACTACTCACACCTCAATATCCATGGCTATGCATTCGGGGCCAAGGGGCTTCCCAAGGGGCAGACAGGAGACCCCGACACCGCCCGTTTCCCGAACGTGGACACCGAGACCAGCTACGGATGGGACAAGAAAGTGAAGATGAAAGTGCCGATCTTCACCGGCGCGCTCGGATCAACCGAGATAGCCCGCAAGAACTGGGAGCACTTCGCTATCGGAGCGGCGATAGCAGGCGTGACGATCGTATGCGGCGAGAACGTCTGCGGCATCGATCCCGAGCTTGAGCTTGGCAGCAACAAGCTGGTCAAAAAGGCGCCGGACATGGACCGCCGGATCGCCTTGTACAAGAAATATCACCAGGGGTACGGAGAGATACTGGTGCAGATGAACGTCGAGGACACCCGGCTGGGCGTTGCCGAGTACATCATCGACAAGCATAAGCTCGATACGATCGAACTGAAGTGGGGCCAGGGCGCCAAGTGCATCGGCGGCGAGATCAAGGTGAGCAGCATGGAGCGAGCCCTGGAGCTCCAGAAGCGCGGCTACATCGTGACGCCGGACCCCTCTGATCCGGTCGTGCAGGCGGCCTTTCACGATACGGCGATCAAGGAATTCGAGCGCCACAGCCGCCTTGGGTTCATCGGCGAGCAGGAATTCTACGCCGAGGTCGACCGGCTGCGGAAGCTCGGGTTCAAGCGGATTACCCTGAAGACCGGCGCCTATGGCCTGCGTGAGCTTGCCATGGCCCTCAAGTGGTGCTCCAAGGCCAAGATCGACCTGCTGACCATTGACGGGGCTCCCGGCGGGACCGGGATGAGCCCCTGGCGCATGATGGAAGAGTGGGGCATGCCTTCCCTCTATCTGCATGCCGCTGCGTATGAGTTCGCCAAGAAGCTGTCCGACAAGGGAGAGCGGGTTCCCGACATCGCCTTTGCCGGCGGGTTCAGCAGCGAGGACGGCGTATTCAAGGCCCTGGCCATGGGAGCGCCCTATGTAAAGGCGATCTGCATGGGCCGCGCATTGATGATCCCCGGCATGGTCGGAAAGAACATCGAGCACTGGATAAGGGACAATGACCTCCCGAAAACGGTGAGCGAGTTCGGCTCCACGGTCGAGGAGATATTCGTCAATTATGAGGACGTGAAGAAGCAGGTCGGCGTTGATGAGATCAAGAACATTCCGCTGGGCGCCATCGGCATCTACAGCTACTCGAACAAGATCAAGGTGGGGCTCCAGCAGTTGATGGCGGGGGCCCGGTGCTTCAACATCGATTCGATCACGAGGAACGAGCTCATGTCCCTCACGGATGAGTGCGCCAAGGTCACGGGAATCCCCTATCTCATGGGTTCCTATCGCGACGAGGCAATGAAGATACTCACT
>JBBIHD010000213.1:0-4716 GCA_037447195.1 Nitrospirota bacterium
TCATGTAGGTTTGCACTCCGGAGGCTGTTGACCGGTGATAAAGTCAAAAACAATCTGCGGTTAATTCTTGAAAAAGAACCCGCCACAGAGTGAATATCTTTTCAGGGCAAAAGTATTTTACTTCTCCGGTGTCATCCGCCTTTTCCGTGTCCCAACAGCTGTTTTTAGGATTATTTGTTGAAAGGAAGTGTGTATGGGTCAGCTCGACAAGCTAATTGAACGACTGCAGCAGGACGAGGAGATCCTCCTGGAGAGCAGCAAGGAACCGCAGGTGAAGACAGCCGCAGGGACGCGGCCCATGATCAGGCAGCAACTGTCGTCCCAGCAGATCATTTCCCTGCTGGCCGAGATCGCCCCTGCCGAGAAGCGCGATGATCTTCAGCAGGGCCGGGAGACGGTGTTCGAGTACTCCCTGGGCGGCAGGACGCACAGTATCTCCTTCACGTCCCGCGGCGACCTCGTGTCCGGCGTCATTGCCAGGGCCACCGGTCAGCCAGGAGCAGCCGAGAAGCCTGCTGCGGCGTCCGCCGTTGCGGGAGAACCGGAGATCAATGGGTTGTTCCGGAAAATGGTCCAGATGGGGGCGTCGGACCTTCATTTGACGTCGAACCACAAGCCCATGATCCGGGAGAGCGGCGACATGGTCGAGCTGGCCGAGCACGCCGTGATCACGCGGGAGCAGATGAAGAACCTGCTGAAGCCCATCATGCCCAACCACAATCAGGCCCAGTTCGAGGCCACGCATGATACGGATTTTCCCTATGAGATCCCCGGACTTGCCCGCTTCCGCGCGAACATCTTCCTGGACCGCTTCGGCATGGGGGCCGTGTTCCGCCAGATCCCCATCGAGATCGTGACGGCCGAGAAGCTGGGCCTGTCCAAGGCAGTGCTCGACCTTTGTTTCCTGAGCAAGGGGCTGGTGCTCGTGACGGGGCCGACGGGTTCGGGCAAGTCCACGACGCTCTGCGCGCTGATCGACTTCATCAACCGGAACCGGAAGCTGCACATCATCACCATCGAGGACCCCATTGAGTTCGTGCATCCCAAGAAGCAGTGCCTGATCAACCAGCGCGAGGTGCACGTGCACACCAAGTCCTTCAGCAACGCCCTGCGCGCGGCGCTGCGCGAGGACCCGGACATCATTCTTGTCGGCGAAATGCGCGATCTGGAAACGATCTCCATCGCCATCGAGACGGCCGAGACGGGCCATCTCGTGTTCGGCACGCTGCATACGACCACGGCGGCCTCGACGGTGGACCGGATCATCGACCAGTTCGCCGCCGACCGCCAGGCGCAGATCAGGACCATGCTGGCAAGCTCCCTCAAGGGCGTGATCGCCCAGACGCTCTGCAAGAAGAACGGCGGCGGACGGATAGCGGCCATGGAGACCCTGCTGGTCAATTCGGCCGTGTCGAACCTGATCCGCGAGGGCAAGATATACCAGATCCCGTCGATCATCCAGACCGGCAAGGGCCAGGGCATGGTGCTGCTGAACGACGCCCTGTTCAAACTGGTGGTGGATAACAAGGTGGCGCCCGAAGAGGCCTATATCAAGGCCATCGACAAGGTCGGGTTCCAGAGCCTGCTGAATTCCCGGGGCATAAAGCTGAATCTCGTGGGATCGGCCGAATAGGAGAGGACATGACCGGCCAGGCCGAATTTTCCGTACCCAAGGACCGGCTGCGCGTAAGGATGCGCCTGCGGAACGATACGGCTGCCGAAGGAGAGGTGTTTCTTGAGCCCCTCCCCGGCGGGCCGCCCGTGTATCAGCGGGTCGCAGCGCTGCTGGGGAACGAGAAGAGCTTTGTGCCGCTCCTTGAGGAAGGCAGCGGGCGGATGCTGTTCGTGAACAAGGCGAGCATCAAGACCGTTGACTTCAGCGTGCAGGAAGAGCCGGGAGCGGATGTGGGACTGATGCACCGGGAGCAGATCGAGGCGGTCTTCGCCGGGGGCGATGCGATCCGGGGCGATCTGTCGGCAGATGTGCCTGATGAAAAGGCGCGGCTCTCGGATTGCCTCAACGAGCCGGGACGATTCCTGCTGCTGAGAGTTGAGGACGCCTTCTGCTTCGTGAACAAAGAGGCGGTCATGATCGTCCGGCATGCCGGTTGACCTGAAAGGAGCGCGGGGACGGGGATAAGGCGGTTTGCCATCTGCTATCGCCTTCGAACAATAAGGGCGCCGGAACGGTATGTTCCGGCGCCCTGTTCAGTTCTGTCCCGCCTGCGGGAGCATCAATCCTCGGCCTTCACCAGGTCCTCGAAGCGGATGTCCACGCCGAAGACGCCGGCCACTTCCTCGCTCTTGTCCCTGATCGGCGCCGACACGGTTATGCAGAGCGCGCCGGTTATCCGGGACGTGTAAAAGTCAGACACGAAGCTGCCGCCTGTCTTCATGGGCTGGATGAACCAGGAGCGGTCGGAAAAGTTGTCTCCCAGGCCCGAGATCTCGTATTTGGCCTTGTTCTGGATGTCCGTCACGTTCTTCGTGATCTTGATTCCTTCGCCGTTCACCACATAGGCGAACTGGATGTAGGGGTCCTCGCGCTGCAGCTTCTGCATGACCGCTTCCTGCTTCGCGGGGTCCATGGACCGCATCTCCGGGAGCTCCACAAAGTCCTCGACGATATGGCGCACGACTTCCGACGCCTTCTTCTTGAGCCGGTCCAGGTCCGAGACGAAATATTCGGGCAGATGCTTCTTCGCCTTTTCGTAGAGCTCGTCGTTCGAGATGCTCGTGGTCCTGCCCTGCTCATACTGCGCCATGACCCAGGTGTGCATCTTGGCCAGTCCGGGATGGCGCTTGTCCACCTTCAGGTTGTTGTTGCTCGTGATGTGGGAGTTGACCCAGTGGGCGATGCCCGCGATGCCCGATTTGTCCGTGATGATCACGCCCATGGGCCGCTTCAGGATCTTCGTGGTGTCGAAGATGTTGTAGATCTCTTCGTTCTTCATCATGCCGTCGGCATGGATGCCCGCGCTCGTTGAGTTGAACTCGGAACCCACAAAGGGATAGTTCGCCGGGATGTCGAACTCCAGCTCTTGCCGGAAGTATTCCGCCATGTCGGTGATCGCCTGCGTGTCAATGCCCTCGGAGTCGCCGGTGAGGCTGATATAGTCCATGAGCAGCGCCTCGATGGGCGTGTTTCCCGTGCGCTCGCCGAATCCGAGCAGCGCGCCGTTCACCGACGAACAGCCATAGAGCCATGCGGCCACGCCGTTCACCAGGACCTTGTGGAAGTCGTTGTGGCCGTGCCACTCGAGCTGGGCTGCCGGCACCCCGCCGTCGTGGCGCAGGGCATAGAAGATCTCGGGCACGCCCCGGGGCAGCGCCGTGCCCGGGAAGGGGAACCCGTAGCCCATGGTGTCGCAGGCCCGGATCTTGACGGGGATCTTCGCGGCCTCGGACAGGCGTATCAGGTCCTGCACGAAGGGGATCACGAAGCCGTAGAAGTCGGCCCGCGTGATGTCCTCAAGATGGCAGCGGGGGGTGATGCCCTGCTCCAGGGCCGTGGCCACGATGTCGAGATAGGCCTTGTGGGCGTCCTTGCGCGTCTTGTTCAGCTTCAGAAAAATATGGTAGTCCGAGCAGGAGGTGAGAATGCCCGTTTCCTTCAGCCCGATCTCCTTCACCAGTTTGAAGTCTTCCTTGTTGGCCCGGATCCAACCGGTGATCTCCGGGAAGCGATAGCCGCGCTCCATGCAGAGCCGGACCGCCTCCTTGTCCTTCGGAGAATAGAGGAAGAACTCGGACTGGCGGATCACGCCCTTGGGTCCGCTCAGACGGTGCAGGAAATCGAAGATCTCAACGATCTGCTTCGCCGTATAGGGCGGCCGGGACTGCTGGCCGTCGCGGAACGTGGTGTCCGTGATCCAGATCTCCTCGGGCATATTGATCGGGATAAGCCGCTCCTCCAGCTCCACCCGGGGAACGCTCGTATAGGGGAACATGTCCCGGTACAGCACCGGCTGTTGTATGTCCTTCAGTTCAAATCGTGGTTTTTCGCTTCGCTTCTTGATCGTCACTGCAGCCTCCCTGACCTGTACTAGACGGAATTGGAAATGTAAGATGGTAAATTGTAACGTGCAACTTGTACGAGCATTCGGAAAAGCGCGGATCTCGCAAAGACAGGGACAGTCCCCCTGGGATCAAAAGGGCCTGTCCCGTTAGTTCCTGTTGCCGCGCAGCGCGGCGATCACACCGGCATAATCCTTCTGGCCGAAGACGGCCGAGCCTGCGACGAGGATGTCGGCGCCGGCTGCTACCACCGATGCCGCGTTCTCGGGCTTGATGCCCCCGTCAACTTCTATCTCCACGGCCAGCCCCCGCGCGGTGATCCGCTCTTTCAGCAGGCGGATCTTGTCAAGGGCCGAGGGGATGAAGGCCTGGCCGCCGAAGCCCGGGTTCACGGACATGATCAGCACCATGTCGAGGTCATCGAGGATATAATCGAGCTGGTCCAGCGGCGTAGCCGGGTTCAGGGACAGGCCGGCCCGGACGCCCAGCTCCCTGATCGACTGGATCAGGCGGTGCAGGTGCACGGTGGCCTCGCTGTGCACCGTGATGATGCCGGCGCCTGCCTTCACAAAATCAGCTATGTAGCGCTCCGGCTGCTCGATCATGAGGTGCACGTCGAGGGGAAGCTTCGTGGCCCGGCGGGCCGCCTCAACAACAAGCGGGCCGATGGTGATGTTCGGCACAAAGTGGCCGTCCATC
>JBBIHD010000214.1:0-4667 GCA_037447195.1 Nitrospirota bacterium
GGACAAATCGGACATTTCGGCAAAGATCGTGCTGGCCCAGGGGCGGCAGAACACGAACTACGCCATCTACCTCTACGCCTGCCATCCCTTCTTCATCCAGGGCTATGGCACCATGACGAACGGCGAGAACACGGCCTTCGTGCCGATCCGGGAGTTCCTCTCGGGCCGCGGCAATCCGGGCTATATGGGCTACAATTCCGACTCCGAGGTCTTCACCCACATCCTGCACTACACGAACCGGCAGCTGGGATATCCGCTTCACTATTACAAGGACGTCATCACTCCCCTGAAGGAGAACGAACTCGCCCAGCGCTCCGATGCCGCGGCCATGCGGCTCATGAAGCGGTCGCTCCGGCCTCTCTGCATCGACGGGCCGAACTGCGTCATCGGGTTCACCCCCGACGGCTCATGCTTCATGGTGCAGGACGCCAAGAAACTGCGGCCCGGCGTGGTGGGCGGATCGCCGGGGCGGTACGGGCTCATGTCCGAGGTCTGCGGCCTCGATTCCGCGGCGCCAAAGCGCGACAAGGCCATGGACATCTTCCCCATGAAGTACGACATGGTGATCATCGCGCCCCAGGCGCGGGAGGTCAAGGTATGGAACCAGCTTCACGTTTAGACCAGAACCATCAGCTTTCGCTGAAGGAGCTTCCCTACATCATCCAATGGCGCGAGGACCGCTGCACCCGCTGCGGCCGCTGCACCGCCGTCTGCCCGGTGAAGGCCATCGAGCCTACGGTCTATACGCAACGCGTGGTCACTTCCGAGGGGTCGAGCCCTGAGCCGCGCGTGTCCCGGCGGCTCTCCCATGTGGTGCGCCAGTCCACGGACATCGAGCGCTATTGCATCGGCTGCGGCGCCTGCACGCTCGTCTGCCCCACGGACGCCATCTTCCCGGAATACAACGTTCAGCACAAGTTCAACCACTTCAAGAACAAGGGCGGCATACCCTATATGCGCGGCGGCCGCCGGAACGATCCCTCGGTCTCGACGATCGACAAGCTCAAGTTCACGCGCATATCCATGCTGACGGACCCGGCCCTTGACGCGGGCAGGCACGAGTTCCGCGTGCGAACACTGCTCGGCAGGATCCCCGCCGCGGACCAGATGCCCATTGCGATCGACGGGGACCGGCTCGTGCTCGACCCGAAGGTCTTCGTGCCGCCGGTGCGGGAGATATTCCCCATCCGGATCGGATCCATGTCCATCGGCGCGCTCTCACCCCACATGTGGGAGGGCCTGGCCATGGGCGTCACGTACCTGAACGAGGTCGAGGGCATCCCCGTGGTCATGTGCTCGGGCGAGGGCGGCATGCCGCCGAGCGTGCTGAAGTCCCGGTACATCAAGTACTTCATCCTCCAGATCGCTTCGGGCTATTTCGGCTGGGACGAGATCATTCACGCGCTGCCCGACATGATCGAGGATCCCTGCGCTATCGAGATCAAGTACGGCCAGGGCGCCAAGCCGGGAGACGGCGGGCTGCTCCAGGCCTACAAGGTGCTGGGCCTCATCGCCAAGATCCGGGGCGTGCCCGAGTTCGTGGACCTGGCGTCGCCGCCCACGCACCAGACAAAATACTCCATCGAAGAGGCCGTGGCAAAGATGATCACCTCCATGTCCATGGCCTGGGGCTTCCGCGTGCCTGTGTATCCCAAGATCTCGGGCAGCAAGACTGCCCTGGCGGTGCTGAACAACCTTGCCCGGAACCCCTATGCCGCGGCGCTCTGCATCGACGGCGAGGACGGCGGCACGGGCGCGGCCTACAATGTCTCGATGGACAAGATGGGCCATCCCATCGCCTCGAACATCCGCGACTGCTACCTCGACCTGGTGAAGCAGGGCAAGCAGAACGAGCTGCCCCTCATCGCGGCAGGCGGCGTGGGCAAGGCGGGCAACCTGGCGGCGAACGCGGCTGCGCTGATCATGCTCGGCGCTTCGGCCGTGGACATCGGCAAGTACATCATGCAGGCAGCGGCAGGCTGCTTCGGCGACGAGTACAACCGCTGCAACGTCTGCAATTTGGGCAAGTGTCCGCGGGGCATCACGACGCAGGACCCGAAGCTCTACCGCCGCCTCGATCCCGATAAGATCGCCGAGCGGGTCGTTGAGGTCTTCAAGGCCGCTGACGTGGAGCTCAAGAAGATATTCGCGCCCCTTGGCCGGAGCACCGAGCTTCCCATCGGCATGTCCGACGGCCTTGGCGTCGGCGACCGGCAGATCGCTGAGCGGCTCAAGATCAGCTACGTTTGTTAAAAGACGGTTTAAGCGGTTTAAACTGTTGCAACGGTTTAAACGGTTTGAACAGTGAGAGCGGTTCTAGAGGAAAACATGTTCATCAACGGCAAAGTGAACGGCAAACGGGTCTCTTCCAAGGACCTTGAGGAGCAGATCCAGAAGGCCGTGAAGGACGGCGCGCGGGATCTCACGGTCCAGGCCGACGGCCAGCACGGCATCGGCGGCAGGATCTTCCCGCGCGGCGAGACCGTGAAGGTCACGATCGAAGGGACCGCGGGCCAGCGCTGCGGCAGCATGGGCATGGACGGCACCGAGATCGTGCTGAAGGGCAGCGCCTCGGACGACATCGGCTGGATTAACTGCGGCGCCAGGATCACGGTCCTCGGCGACGTGGCGAACGGCGCGCACAATGCCGGCGCCCAGGGCGTCCTGTACGTGCATGGCGGGGGCGGTGCGCGATGCGACACGATGACCAAGAAGAATCCCCGTTTCCCGGACCTCCAGTCCTGGTACTTCCGCGATGTGGGCGATTCCTTCGCCGAGTTCAAGGCCGGCGGCATCGCCGTGGTCTGCGGCGTAAACCCCCGGAATCCCGAGAACATCCTGGGCTACCGACCCTGCGTGGGCATGGTGGGCGGGACCATCTTCTTCCGCGGCCCCATCAGGGACGAGTACAGCAAGTCCGATGTGAAGGTCGTGGACCTTTCCTCCCAGGACTGGGAATGGCTGACGGCGAACATGAAGCCATATCTCACGGCCATTGACCGCATGTCTCACTTCGCGGAGCTGACCAAGGACATCAGGGACTGGAAGAAGATCATCACCTACACTCCCGCCGAGAAGGCCAAGGCCAAGGGCAGCCTCAAGATGAGCCTGCCGGACTTCAGGCTGAAGGTCTGGGAGAAGGAAGTGGGCAAAGGCGGCATGTTCGGCTCCTATCTCACCCATGACCGCACGGTGCTGCCCTACGTCACGACGGGCGAGGACCGGAGGGTCAGGCCGCTCTGGAAGAACGACAAGTACCTGCCGCCCTGCGCCTATGCCTGCCCGTCGCGCATCCCGTCGCACAAGCGCGCGACCCTGATCAGGCAGGGAAGGACCGCCGAGGCCCTTTCGCTGGTGCTGCAGTACAGCCCGCTTCCGGCCACCGTCTGCGGCACCGTCTGCCCAAACCTCTGCATGACCGACTGCACCCGCGGCCGGATCGACCAGCCGCTGAACATCCAGCAGTACGGGCGCATGGCCCTGAGCCTCAAGGCTCCCAAACGCGCCAGGGCCACGGGCCACAGCATCGCCGTAATCGGCGGCGGCCCGGCAGGCCTCTCCACAGCCTGGCAGCTCGGCCTGAAAGGCCACAAGGTCAGCCTCTACGAGGCTGGCGAGAAGATCGGCGGCAAGCTCGACATGTGCATTCCCCGCGAGCGTCTGCCGAAGCAGATCCTGGACAAGGAGCTGTCCCGCTTCGCCGAGATCGGCGTGAAGGTGCACGTGAACGCCCCGGTGGACAAGAAGAAGTTCGAGCAGCTCTACAAGAACAACGAGGTCGTGGTGGTCGCCGTGGGCGCCCACGAGGCGCGGACCATCCCGTTCCCCGGTTCGGAGCACGTGATCGCCGGCATCGACTATCTCAAGGAGATCAACTTCGGGAAGCCCCGGAGCATGAAGAACAAGAACGTGGTCGTGATCGGCGCGGGGAACGTTGGCATGGACATCGCCTGCCAGGCCTGGGACCACGGAGCGAAGAACGTCACCTGCGTGGACATCCAGAGGCCCGCGTCCTTCGGCAAGGAGCAGGAGATGGCCCGGGAGCGGGGAACGCAGCTCCTGTACCCCAGGGTCACGGAGCGGTACGACCAGAAGGAGAAGAAGATCCATTTCACCGACGGCACGAGCCTGGATGCCGACGCGGTGATCATCTCGATCGGCGAGAAGCCCGTCATCGACTTCCTGCCGCCCACGATCCACAGGGAGCGCGGGTACCTGGTGGTGAACGACCTGGGCCAGACCACGGACACGAAGGTCTTCGCCATCGGCGATGCGACCAAGCCGGGCCTGGTGACCCACGCCATCGGCGCGGGCCGCGTGGCAGCCGACAAGATCCACGCCCAGCTCATGAACTTCGACTATGTGCCCGAAGAGCGGGTCATGATCCCCTACGAACGGGTCAAGACCCAGTATTACGAGACCTGCCGCCTCGACGACGTGAAGTTCTCGGCAAAGAAAGAGGCCGATCGCTGCATGTCCTGCGGCTCCTGCCGCGACTGCGGCATGTGCGAGCAGGCCTGCTACTACGGCGCCATCACGCGCCGCAAGCTCGCGAACAAGTCCTTCGAGTACGCGGTGGATGCGTCCAAGTGCATCGGCTGCGGATTCTGCGCGGGCATTTGTCCCTGTGGGGTCTGGGAAATGGTGGAGAACGTTTAAATCGTTTG
>JBBIHD010000215.1:0-4642 GCA_037447195.1 Nitrospirota bacterium
AGATCACGCCGGATATCTCGACGCGGTCGCCGGACCTCAGCTTTTCGACCACATCATCGGTAAGAGGAGAATGTATCTTGATAGGGGTTGTCATGGCTACAGCATCCTTACTCTCATAAAAATTTAACATCTACCACGGAGGCACTGAGACACGGAGAAAGAATGTACTTGGAACAAAGAGGGACCCGACCTGACCCAGTGATAAATCCGTTCTCCTCGTTTGGAGATTCGGATTTTGGATTTTGAGCTTGTCACAATATGATCGTCTTATGCCTCGCCGCGTGGCAGTTGATGTTCACGGCCACGGGCAGCGAGGCGATATGGCAGGGGAAGCTCTCCACGTGCACGGCCATGGCCGTCATCTTGCCGCCCAGCCCCTCGGGCCCGATGCCCGTTTTGTTCACGGCCTTCAGCAGGTCCATCTCCAGTGAAGCCAGTTCCAGCTTCGGATGGGGGCTGCCCACGTTGCGCAGCAGCGCCTTTTTGGCCAGCAGCGCGGCCTTTTCGAAGTCTCCGCCGATGCCCACGCCCACGACCACCGGAGGGCAGGGATTCGCCCCGGCCCGGCGCACGCAGTCCAGCACGAACGCCTTGATGCCATCAACCCCTTCCGTGGGGCGCAGCATGCGGATGGCGCTCATGTTCTCGCTCCCCGCGCCCTTGGGCATGAAGGATATCCGGAGCTTGTCGCCCGGCACCACTTCGGTATAGATGATGGCCGGCGTGTTGTCGCCTGTGTTCCTGCGCGTCAACGGGTCCACCACTGACTTCCGCAGATGCCCGTCGCGGTACCCCTTGCGCACGCCGTCGTTCACGGCGTCGGAAAGGAAGCCGTTCTTGATGCGCAGGTCCTGGCCGACCTCGACGAAGAACACGCCGATGCCCGTGTCCTGGCAGATGGGAATGTGCTCTTCCCGGGCGACGCGGGCGTTCTCCTTCAGGAGTTCCAGGACCTCCTTTGCCGACGGCGAGGTCTCTTCCTCGATGGCCCGGTCAAAAGCGGCCAGCACGTCCTCGCTCAGGCTGTACGCCGCGTCAATGCAGATCTGCGCCACATTGTCGCGTATCTCGTCTACATGAATTTCGCGCATCCCGTTTTCACCGCCTCAACAGACTTCATGAATGCCGTCCGTTCGTCCTCGCTCAGCTTTATCTCCACGACCTGTTCCATGCCGCCGGATCCGAGCTTCACCGGCACGCCGGCGAAGACCTTGTTCACCCCGTATTCCCCCGTGAGATAGACCGAGCAGGGAAGGATCTTCTTCCGGTCCAGCAGGATTGCCTCGACCATCTCGAAGGTCGCCGCCGACGGCGCGTAGTAGGCGCTGCCGGTCTTGAGCAGGGCCACGATCTCGGCGCCGCCGTTCCGCGTGCGGTCAACGATCGCGTCGATCCGCTCCTTCGTCATCAGCTCCGTGATGGGAATGCCGGCCACCGAGGAATAGCGCGGCAGCGGCACCATGGTGTCCCCGTGGCCGCCCAGCACAAAGGCGTGGGTGTTCTCCACGGACACGCCGAGCTCCATGGCGATGAAGGTCCGGAACCGTGCCGAATCAAGCACGCCGCCCATGCCGAAAACGCGCTCCCGCGGAAACCCGCTGGCCTGCATGGCCACGAAGGCCATCACGTCCATGGGATTCGTCACCACGATCATCACGGCCTTGGGCGACCTGCGGCCCGTTTCAGCCGCCACCTTCTTCACGATCTCTCCGTTCGCCGCGAGCAGATCGTCGCGGCTCATGCCGGGCTTTCTCGCCAGGCCGGCGGTGATCACGATGATATCGGACCCCGCGGTCTCTTCATATCCGTTCGAACCCGCCACGAAGGAATCATACTTCATGATCGGGCCTGACTCCAGCAGGTCGAGGGCCTTGCCCTGCGGCATTCCCTCGGCCACATCGACCATCACGATATCGGCAAGCCCTGATTCGGCCAGACGCTGCACCAGCGTCGCCCCCACATTGCCGCCGCCAACGACCGTAACCTTCCTTCTCACTCCCTACCTCCTTAGAATACATAGTGTATGCTGCGAGAACATATCATCCCGATATCTTCGAAAAAATATCTGCGTCACGGCCCGGGACCGCCCTGCGCGAACGGCGCTGTACGCGCGTGGCTCCGACGTGATAGCTTTGACTGCGCAGCGGATAAAACCGCTGCCCCCGGCCACAACAAAGAGCTCTGGCACGCAAGCGACCAAGCGAAGGGCGAGCCCGGGCGGAGCCTCCGATGCTCGTGCGCCTTCACATTTTCGTTATCTTGATCTTCTCTATCTTCCGGCCGTCGAGCTCCAGGATCTCGAGCTTCAGGTCCTTGTACCGAAGCTGCTCGCCCAACCGGGGCATGCGCCCGAAAAGGCCGAACAGGAACCCGCCGATGGTGTGAAACTCCCCGGACATGAGCCGGGCGCCGAGCAATTCGTTCACTTCGTCCAGGGACGACTGGCCCGATACGACGAAGTTCTTTTCGTCGACGATCTGGACCTCCTTTTCCTCGATGTCCAGCTCGTCCTGGATGCTGCCGACGATCTCTTCCATCAGGTCTTCCAGGGTGACGATGCCTGCCGTGCCGCCGTATTCGTCGATGACGATGGCCATGTGAAACTTGTCGCGCTGCATCTCCGACAGCAGCTCGCTCACCCGCTTGTTCTCGGGAATGAAGTAGGCGGGCCGCATGAACCGCTGGATCGTCTCCTGCCGGTCAAGCTCGCCTTTCGACAGGGACATGAGGATGTCCTTCGCATACAGGATGCCGACGACGGAGTCCACGGTGTTCTCGATGACCGGATAGCGCGAGTAGCCGTATTCAGCCAGCAGGACGAACAGGTCGTGCAGCGAGGCCCCCGACGGCACGCTCACGATCTCCGTGCGCGGCCGCATGGCCTCGGAGGCCACCGTGTCGCCGAACTCGAATACCTTGTGCAGCAGCGCCTTTTCCTCGGCCTCCAGGGACCCGCCCTCGCCGCCCAGGTTGATCAGGGCCTTGATGTCCTCCTCGGTCACCACGGCGGTGCAGGACACGCTGCGCCTGGTGCCGGGGCCCGCAAAGAAATCAGCGACAGCCGCAAGCACCCGCGCCAGCGGCGACACGAGCTTCAGCAGCGCAAGCGCGGGAAAAGCGACGGCCAGGGCAAGGCGGTTCGGATTTCGTGCAGCCAATCCCTTGGGCGCCAGCTTGGCGAAAATGATCACCACGATGCCGGCAGCCAGGACCGTCGCAGCGATGACCGGGGGCCGCGCGGAAAAGACCTGCACTGCCAGGGCAGTTGTGACCGTCACGGTCAGGACGATAAAGAAATTCTCGAGCAGCAGAAAGACGATATGCAGCCGCTCCCGCTCCTCCATCAAACGGAGCACGGTCCGGGCGCGCACATTTCCCTCGCCGGCAAGCTGCTGGAGGGCGGGCTTGTTCGCGAACACGACTGCAGTCTCGGCCGCCGCAAAGAACGCGGCGAGCAGAATGCCGCCTCCGGCAACGGACAGCGACAGCGCATGCAGGGATATAAACGCAAGGATGGATTCCATGGCTGTGCTCTACGCCTTCTCTCCCGTGACCCTGATGACCTCGTCAAAGGTCGTCTCGCCGTTCAGCATCTTCATCACCGCAGCTTCGCGAAGGCCGACCATGCCGTCCCTGGCCGCGGCCTTCCGCAGGAGTTCGGCGTCGCCTCCTTCGCGAACAATGGCCCGGACCTTCTCGTTCAGCTCCATGACCTCAAAGATGCCTGTACGCCCCAGGTATCCCGTGCCCCGGCATTCGACGCAGCCTTCGCCGTACTTGACGGTGATCTTTCGCCGCTCGTCAAAGGCAAGCCCCACGGCCTGGGCCTCTTCGGGAAGCAGCTCATACGTGCGTTCGCAGTATTTGCAGATCTTGCGCACCAGCCGCTGGGCCATCACGCCCACGATCGTGGACGAGATGAGATAGGCCGGCACGCCCAGGTCGAGCAGCCGTGCAATGGCGCTCGGCGCATCATTCGTGTGGAGCGTGGAGAAGACGAGGTGGCCCGTGAGGGCAGCCTGCACGGCATTGCTCGCCGTCTCCAGGTCGCGGATCTCGCCGACCATGATGATGTCCGGGTCCTGCCGGAGCACCGTGCGCAGCGTGCTGCCGAAGGTGACGCCGATCTGGGGCTGCACATTCACCTGGTTGAAGCGGTCATGGACCATTTCGATGGGGTCCTCGATGGTCACCACGTTCACTTCCGGCGTGGAAACGACCTTCAGCGCCGAATAGAGCGTTGTCGTCTTTCCGCTTCCCGTGGGCCCCGTCACGAGCAGGATGCCGTGGGGCCGGGAGATGAAGGAACGGAACAGCTCGTACTCCCGCGGCGCGAACCCGATCTCCTCCAGGTCCTGCAGCAGGATGTCGGGGTCGAAGATCCTGATGACCACCTTCTCGCCGAAGGCCACGGGCATGGTCGAGACGCGAAGCTCCACCTCGCGGCCCTTGTATTCCGTCTTGATGCGTCCGTCCTGGGGCCGCCGCTTCTCGGCAATGTCCATCCGCGACAGCATCTTGATGCGCGAGACAATGGCGGGATGCACGGCCCGGGGAACACGATGAACGACATGGAGCATGCCGTCGATCCGGAGCCGCATCTCGCTCGACTCGCGCTTCGGCTCTACATGAATATCGCTCG
>JBBIHD010000216.1:0-4622 GCA_037447195.1 Nitrospirota bacterium
CCGAAGAGGACGGACCACGGGGCGTCAGTCCCCCTTTCGCCGGAGTGATGCATGGGCCTCATCAAACTTCGCCCCGCGCAGGTCCGCTCCCGACAAGACGGGCACCCTGAACTTCGTCGACGTCGCCGATGAATGCATGGACTGGGCCACCAGGAAGCTCCTGTCGATAACGGCCGGCACCAGCAGCGAATAGCCGGCCTGGCCCGCCAGGCCCACTGCGTACTCCACCGCATTCATCGCCTGCTTCGATCCGTCCGTTGCAACCAATATCTTTCTGATCATACCGATCACATCCTTTCCGCACGGCAACCCCAGCCGTGACTCTCCGGGAATATGACCGGGACGGTCCCTCTGAAATCAAAGGGGGCCGTCCCTTTTCACTTCAACCGTACCCGGGCCTTCTTCAGCATCCGGTCGGGCTGATAGGAGGACTTGAACACGCGCAGGTTCTCCTTGTTGAGGTCCTGCTCCAGGTTCAGAAACTCGAATTTCTCCGGAAGCAGTCCGGCAAAATTATTGAACATATATTGATAGATTCCCTTGAACTTCGTCTTTGCCTTGGCAAAATGCAGCACCACCATCTCGCTGTTCAGCCGCTCGCCGATCACGAATCCCGCAACCTCATCGTCCGCATAGTAGACCCCCCCGCACAGCTCCAGATCCTCGAACAGGTCAAGGGCCTCCTTGCAGGGATGATAATCGGTCCTGCCTGCATCCTGCCGCGACGCCTTCTGCCATTCCTCCAGAACAGCAGCGGCGTCTTTGATCCTGTCCTTTGTCAGCCTGTGGGCCTCATGGCGATACTGGTTCATGAACTGGCTCAGCAGGTTCCGCTTCTTATGCAGCCGCCTGCCGGGGTAGGTGCTCATCTTTTCGACGGTATAGACATAGTCCGTATCGCCCTTATTGTAGATCACCTCGAAGTCGCCGCCTTCAAAGAGGCCCGCCCACTGTTCAGGGATGGGGAACAGAAAATCCTGCTGCCCCATCATGGTCCTGAGATAGGCAGGGTCGAGCGATGCCACGGGCATGGTCGGCATCAGGTAGGAACGGCCGTCATAGGAGCGGCCCTTGATGAACACCTCCTTATCCAGGAGGACCTCATAGGCATGGACCGACCGAAAGAGATAAATATTCGCAAAACTGTATTCTGACAGGGGAAGGTTCAGCGCCCTGAACCGCTCCGTCAGCATTTCCCGGTGTTCCAGTCCGATCGGTTCCCTCTTCATGCTCCCTCGTACCGCCGGCGCGCCCGCTCCCCGCCGGCTCTTCAATATGACCTACTGTAGCACGGGTGCGCAATCATTGCAAGAGAGCGCCCGGGGAAAGCCCTGGAAGGCCTGCAAAAAACCTCTTCCTATGCTATAGTTGCAAAAGGCCCTGCAGGAGCATGGCCGGACAACGGGCCTGACGCCCCCGAGGCAGAACATGTCCTACTACCAGATCGTCAGCTATCCGCTCTTCCTGATCGGGGGCCTCGAAATATTCCTCGGCATTCTCCTGCTGCGCAACAACCCGCGCAACAGTCCTGTCAACAGATCTGTTGCCCTCTTCTCCTTCTTTTCGGCGGCCTTCGCCCTCTGCACAGCCACCATGTACCTGCGCGCCCACCTCGGCCTGCCCTACGATTTCTTCGCCAGGGCCAACTGGATCGGGTGGTTCAGCATACCCGCGGCCCTGCAGTTCATCTATTTCATGAAAGACGAAGCCAGCAGGACTGCCCGCCGCATCGGCTATATCCTGTACCCCTACTGGTTCGTGGTCTTCTGTATCAGCATCGGCACCGAGCTGGTCGAGCTCAATAATTACACCTTGTATCCCTATGTGGACCAGGCCGGCCCCCTGGGAAAACCCATCCGGCTCACCGGTCTCATCATGATCATCTGGGTCATGTTCGGCATCTACCGCCTCAGAAAACAGGTGACCGGGCTGAAACGCGCGCAGCTCAACTATTTTGCCTACGGAGTCATGATCTTTGCCGCCGGCGGCGGCGTCATGGCGGGGCTGATGCCGCTTATCAGTTCATCGGGCTTCGAACCCGGCCTCGGCTCCTACTTCAGCCTACCCTGGGTGGCCCTCACCTTCTACGCCATCACGCGCTACCGGCTCTTCGACATCAGGTTCTTCCTGTCCCGGGCCGTTGCGATCGCGCTGCTGTCGGTCCTCTTCTCGGCCATCCAGATCGGCATCTTTTCCGTTCTCGAACCCGTGCTCGGCCCCATCCCGACCCTCATGATCAGCCTGCCGCTTATCGGCGCCCTCTTTTTCGGAACCCCCTTCAGCAGGGTCGTGCAGTCCCGCATACAGGACCTGATCGTCAGGGGAAAATATGACTACCAGCGCGTGCTGAAAGAATCCACGAAGGCCATCGTAACACTGCTGCATCTCGATGACATCCTGGAACATCTTGCCGATTCCGTCCACAGGAGCCTTGGCGTGCGGAGCACCCACCTCTTCCTGCAGATGGACAATGGCCGCTATGTGGCGCGGCGGCATTCCGGGGATCTGCAGCACCCGATTTTCATCACCTTGGACGATGCCCCGCTCCATGCAGTACGCCGCACCGGCCAGGCGCTTCTGCGCGAGGAAATCAGGATCCGCGCTGATGACGACCACTATCACGGCCTGGCGTCGTTCATGAGCGAATACGATGCGGAAATCATCATCCCCATGCTTTGCAAGGGAAGTCTGCACGGCATCCTCATGCTGGGCGAAAAAAGCAATAGGGAGCCGTACATGCAGTCCGATATCGACCTGCTCGAAGCGCTCTCCGCCCATGCCGCCGTGGCCATCGAGAACGCCCGGCTCTACGACGAAGCGCGCCATGCGCAGGAATCCATGCAGGCCAGCGAGGCCCGGTTCCGGAGCCTCGTGGAGACCACCAGCGACTGGGTCTGGGAAATGGATGCCTCGGCCCTGTACACCTATGTGAGCCCCAAGGTGAGCGACATTCTCGGCTACGCGCCCGAGGAAGTGATGGGAAAGACGCCCTTCTCGCTCATGCCCCGGGAAGACGCGCTCAAGGCCGCTGAACTTTTTGCCTCGGTTTCAGCGCGGCAGGAGCCCTTCCGCAATTTCGTCAGCACCTTCCTTCACAAGGAAGGCCGCCTTGTGGCCGTCGAGACGAACGGCGTGCCCGTCATTGACCAGGAGGGAAGGCTCCAGGGATACCGGGGCATCGACCGCGACGTGACGGAGCGGAACAAGCTCGAAGGCCAGCTTCGCTACGCCCAAAAGATGGAGGCCATCGGCAAGCTCGCCGGCGGCGTGGCCCATGATTTCAACAACATCCTGACGGCCATCGTCGGCTACGGCAACCTGCTGCACATGAAAATGGACAAGAGCGACCCCCTCAGGGCGAATGTGGACCAGATCCTGGCGGCCACGGAGCGCGCTGCGAACCTGACCCACAGCCTCCTTTCCTTCGGAAAAAAACGGGAGACCGCGCGCACAGCCATCGACCTGAACGAAGTGGTCAGGCAGTCGGAGAAATTCCTGCGCGGCTTGCTGCGTGACAATATCCTGATGCGGCTCCGGTTCCATCCGGACGGATTGTCGGTCATGGGCGACGCCGTTCAGCTTGAACGGGTGATCATGAACCTCGTGAAGAACGCGCGGGACGCCATGCCCCATGGAGGCATGTTGACCGTTGCCACCGGGCCGGCGGAGCTGGATGGTGAATTTATCAAGAGGCACGGCTACGGCAGGGCGGGGACCTTCGCATCCATGACCGTGGAAGATGCGGGCATCGGCATGGACCCGGGGACGATCAAGAAGATCTTCGAGCCCTTCTATACGACCAAGGGCGTGGGAAAAGGAACGGGATTCGGGCTGTCCATCGTCTACGGCATCGTGAAGGAGCACGAAGGATACATCACTGTCGAGAGCGAACCGGGCGAGGGCACGATCTTCACCGTTTACCTGCCCCTCGAATCGCAGCCTGTCGTTGCGGCAAAGACAGCGAGGCCGGCGATGGCCATAAAGGGCTATGAGACCGTGCTGATCGCCGATGATGATGAAGCGGCGCGGGGCTTCATGGCGGCAGCGCTCCAGGGATTCGGCTATACGGTCTTGCAGGCCGTTGACGGGGCTGATGCCGTGAAGAAGTTCAAGGAGGCGAACGGCAGGGTCCAGGCGCTGGTCCTTGACGTGATCATGCCTGCCATGAACGGGCGGGAAGCCTGCGATGCCATCAGGAAACTGCGGCCCGATGTCCGGGTGCTCTTCACGAGCGGCTATTCTGAAGATGTGGTCAAACAGAAAAAAATGCTTGCCGACGGCCAGCACTTCATCATGAAGCCTGTCTCTCCCCAGGACCTCCTGCGGCGCCTGCGGGAGATCCTGGAGCAGAAAAGCGACAGAGCGAGCGGCTGATCGGAGTGATTACGCTCTCTCCAAATTTACCAGATTTGATGCGCATCCAAATGCTCTTTCAGACCGCAGGCCTTCCCATTTACAGCAGCGTCGCGGCAAGCTCAGCCAGGTCAGAACGCTCGCCCTTCATCAGCGTGATATGGCCGGCAATGGCCTCTTCCTTGAACCGCTCGACCACATAGGCAAGCCCGTTGCTCGCCGAGTCAATATAGGGATTGTCGATCTGGTAGGGATCGCCGGTCAGCACC
>JBBIHD010000217.1:0-4621 GCA_037447195.1 Nitrospirota bacterium
GCTCGGCAGGAAAACCGCCGATGAAATATCGGTGGCACTGGAAGAATTGGGATACATCACAGATATCGAAAAATGGTATGGCCGCGTATACCAGGGAGGGGACCGAGGAATGACGCATATCGGCGCAACATGGATTACGGATATCCGGCACTTTTTGAATGAGAAAGGCGAGATTCCGCCGGATATGCCGCCTCATGCGAAAGCGCTGGCGTTGCATTTCGGGCGGATAATAGAGGCGGCTTCGCAGCGCCGGAATGGTGCGCAGGCTGCACCGACTGATATCCCGTGCAGAAGAAAGCCCGGCAATAGAAAGTGCGGGTCCTCCATAACGGTCGGAACCAGCGAGGTTGAGAGCATCGAGTGGCGCTGTCCGTCTTGCGGAGACAATGGTATGATCAGCGGCTGGCAGGGTACGAAGTGGGACAAGCGCAGATGATCAGGTACGCATTTCTTTTTTGCCTCTGTCCCCCGCCGGCGGGGGAGACAGGGGTGGACTTCAAAAGAAACGGAAAAAACAGGCCAGTTGTACTCGATTCCCGAACCTGCCAAGCAGGGTCTTGTGACTTTCGAGTGTGTCTGTAGGACGGTTCCGAATACCAATAATGAGGAGGGAACGACTATGGACAATACAATGAAGCGAGTAGTCCGAAATGCAGGAAACGGGCTGAACAAGTATCACGTATTGCTGGTCCGTATTCTGTCAGGGGCACATGTCGGACTGTCCTGCATTCATACTCGGGATTCGGATAGAGCTGATCTGGCGTGGATAAGATGACTCGCTAATGAGGTTGCATTGATGAAAAAGATCAAAAAGAAAACTCAACGCATTCCTCCTGCTTTAACGATATCCCAGATGTTAACCCAAATGGCGTCTGATTATATCTCTATGGGCGATACGACTGAGGATTGCCAAAGTTATCTCAACAGCGCCTGCACAGCCTGGAATATAGCTGTTCTGCCGCAGCATCAGCGCGAGGAAGCTCTTTGCCGTTTTGTGGAAGAATATAAACGGCTGAATCCGGGGATTGACGATGAGAAAAACCTCGTTCACGACATGCGGATTCTTATCAAAAAGAAGATCGACTTGTTTCCGGAGGCGAAGAAAATGATCGTGAAAGCTCACCTTGAGGAACTTGAGGGGTTCAAGTACCGGATTCTTATTGCTTCAACCGATAATCCGAGACAGTTCATAAAGTGATATGGCTGACGATAACTCCAAAATAACTCCCATCCCCCGCGCCATCGAGGTCGGCTTTCCGATCGTTGAGATAAACCGTCTTGCCGAACCGGAGCGGAACAGCTTCAAGCCGATCTATCAGATGCACAAGTGGTTCGCGCGGCGGGCGTCGTGCGTGTTCCGGGCCATCCTGCTCGGCGCGCTCAAACCGGCGTACAAGGAAGACGGCACGCCGGTTGACTTGATGGCGGAGTTCTACAAGGACCACAGCAAAGACCCGGATACAATAGGCAAGGTGGTGCTCGATCCGTTCATGGGCGGTGGGACGACGGTGGTGGAGGCGTTGCGGCTTGGATGCAAGGTCGTGGGCATTGATCTCAACCCGGTTGCCTGGTTCATCGTCAAGACGGAAGTTGAGCCCGTTGAGATTGACGCACTTAAGGCAGCGTTTGACCGCTTGGCAGAGCGGCCGGTTGCTTGGAACGACGGCAAGCCTCTGCGCGAGACGCCCTTGCTTTTGACTCTGGTCTGAGGCATGCCTCGTTAAATTTACTTATGGCCTGCTTCAGCCATGCGGGATCATCGTCGCAGCCCTGCTCCGCCCTCACCCTTCAGGATCATATTTAAGCCGGTACCCTATCCCAGGCTCGTTCATCAGAAACCGGGGACGCGTGGGGTCGCGTTCCAGCTTGTGCCTGAGCTGGGTCATATACACGCGCAGATACTGGACCTCGTGCACGTGCGCGGGACCCCACACTTCCTTCAGCAGTTGACCGTGGGTAATGACCGTTCCGGCATGGCGGACCAGGACGGTCAGCAATTTGTATTCGATGGGGGTGAGGTGCACCTCCTTGTCGTCCAGGAACACCTGCCGCTGCGCCAGGTCCACGCGCAGGTTCTGGAGAATGAACACCGGCTCCTTCTGTCCGGCGTTTTGTCGTGCCACGTGCCGCAGGGCAACGCGGATCCGCGCAAGGAGCTCTCCGGCAGTGAACGGTTTCGTCAGATAATCGTCGGCCCCTGCGTCGAGCGCCTTTACCTTGTCCTGTTCCTGTTCTCGGGCGGAAATGACGATGATGGGCGTGAGCGTCCACTCGCGCACTTGTTTGGTCACCTCCAGTCCGTCGAGGTCGGGCAGTCCCAGATCGAGAAGGACCACGTCGGGATTGCGCGTTGTCGCCTGCATCAGGCCTTCCCGGGCCGTGGCAGCCTCGGCCAGTCGATACCCCTGGCTCTGGAGCGTTATCCTCAGAAAACGCCGCATCTGGGGCTCGTCTTCGATAAGCAGAATAAGATCTTTTTTCTCAGTCATGATCGATGACCACGCAATGCACCGTTTCGTCCCAGAAGACGCTGAGATCACAGAGAGATGTTCACCGTTCCTTTTCCTGCTCGTGCAGCTGCGGCTGTCCCGTCAGGGGCAGGGTGAACCTGAACAGAGCTCCGCCATCGGGCCGGTTTTCGGCCCAGATGATGCCGCCCTGGGCCGTCACGATGGCGTGACAGATGGCCAGTCCGAGCCCGACTCCACCGCCTGTGCCGTGGCCGCGCACGAACTTTTCGAAAATGCGTTCTTTATCTCCCGGAGGAATGCCGGGGCCGCGGTCCGCAAGTTCTACCACCACGTCGAAGGCCATGGGCCTGACCGACAGTTCCAGGGGCGTTCCTGGAGGAGTGTATTTCACTGCGTTCTCCAGCAGGTTCATCAGCACCTGGCCCGTGAGCAGACCGTCGCAATACACGAGCGGAAGATCATCGGGAAGCTTTACGGTCACCGGGTGTTCCTTGAGCTTGTCCGCGAGCCGGTTGAGCGCTGTCCCGACGATTTCTTCCAAGGACTGCCATTCCTTCGCTATGGATATCGCGCCTGATTCAAAACGCATCATGTCAAGGACGTTCCTGAAGATACGGTTCAGATGCTCCGCCTCTTCATGGATGGTCTGCAAAAGCTCGCGGCGGCTGTCCTTGTCGATCGCAACGTCCTTTTGTAACAGCGTGCTCGCGGCGCCGGTGATGGCCGACAGGGGCGTGCGCAAATCATGGGAAATGGAGCTGAGCAAGGCGTTGCGCAGGCTTTCCTTTTCCGCCTTCAACAGCGCCTGGTGCGCCTCCTCGGCGAGAAAGGCGCGTTCGATCGCCATGGCGGTCTGGTTCGCAAAGGCCTCCAGATAATGGAATTGGTCAGGATCGAAGGAGGCCGCGGCGCTCTTGGGACGGATCCCGACGACGCCCACGGCGCCTGCCGAGGCGACCAGCGGCAGATACAGGGCCTTCGCGCCCGGCAGCGTGTCGGTGCCCAGGCCCGCGGGCTGCCGGTGTTCGAAGACCCATAGCGCGACGCCCAGTTCCCCTTCATCGAGGCTGAACGTGCCGGCACCCGCCGCCGAAGCCTTCAGGCGGTCCTGCGCGTCAGGCACGAGGACGGCGACCTGGCTGTCGAAAACTTCGCCAATATGCTTCACCGCGATTTCGCTCAGCCGCTCCGTAGCCCGTTCCCGGGTCAGGTCGCGGCTCAGGTTGTACAGGGCCGCGGTCCTCCGCTCCCGGAAGCGGGACGAATCCGCCTGCTGGCGGACCCGGAGCGTCAGCCTGCTGATCACGTAGGAAACGATGAACATCACGGCAAATGTCACGAAATACCTGACATCGCTGACGGCAAAGGTATAGAAAGGAGGGACGAAGAAAAAATCGAAGGCCGCGACGCTCAGGACCGTGGCGAACAGGGCAGGCCACTTGCTCGCGCGGTTGGCGATGATCACGACCCCGAGCAGGTAGATCATTGCAAGGTCCACCAGCTCGAGGGAGGAGAACAGCAGCGCCGCCGTACCGGTGCAGGCGCCAACCGTGAGAACGCTCAGCAGCCACTCCCCCGCGCGCCAGCCGCGCCGCGGAGATTTCCGCTCCAGATGCCGGTGCGGTTCTCCGGAGTCGCCGGTGATGACGTACACGTCGATGTCGCCGCTTCCCCGGACGACTTCGTCGAGCGGCGATCCGAACAGCTTGTCCTTCCAGCGGGAGTGGCTCGGCTTGCCGACGATGATCTTGCTCACGTTCCGGCTGCGCGCATAGGCGAGTATCTCGTCGCTCATCCGTTGACCGGTCAGGGTCACGGTCTCGGCGCCCAGGCTTTCGGCGAGCCGCATATGGTCGGCGAGCTGCTTGAGATCGCTCTCCGAGGGACTTACCCGGGAAGGCGCCTCCACGTGCGCGGCGATCCATTCGGCGCGAAGCCCGGCGGCCATGCGGCGCGCTGCATGGATCAGGCGGATCGAGCGGGGGTTGTAGCCCACGCAGACCAGGATCCGCTCCGCTGCCGGCCAGATCTGCTTTATCCCCTTGTCGCTGCGGTAAAGCTGCATCTGCTCGTCCACGCGGTCTGCCGTGCGGCGCAGGGCGAGTTCCCGCAGCGCGATCAGGTTGCCTTTGCGGAAGAAATTCTCGACG
>JBBIHD010000218.1:0-4606 GCA_037447195.1 Nitrospirota bacterium
TTCGTGTCCTCTGTGCCTTTGTGTGATAAATTGACTTCTTACGAGATCATCAGATGTTATCCGCGTCCAAATGCTTTTTTCAGAATGATGGCTTCAGTCGTCAATGGAAGGGGGCTGTTGTCAGGAAAGATCAGAAGCTCCTGCCTGCGGGAGCGCCACCTTGGCCAGCGCCCGCAGGGGCCCGAAGGACCTGATGCGCTCGAGCTGCTGCTCGTCGCGCACAAAAAGCGATCCCGCGTAGGCCAGGGAATTGAAGGAGACGCCGTCGAAGAACTCCCGCGACCGCGGCACCAGCAGCATCCATTCCCGGGCAGCCAGGAAGCAATAGGGTCCTGACTGCTTGACTGCGCGGTCCGCTGCAGGAGCCTGCATACCGAGACTGGTGAGCATGGAAGAATAGAGCTGGAAGGTCGTCTGCGCCGCTGCCAGGGGGGCCTTCTCGATCGAGCGGTCAAGCCGGACAAAAGAGTGAGGAAATGGAAAGGCCGGGATAGTCCCGAGGCCGTCTCTGCCCATCCGTGCAGATGCGAAAAGCGGCTCCATCGGCACGGCAGGGCCCTGCGGAGCGATGGGTAGCGGGACCATCTGGAGGTGCTTGTGGGGCTGGCTCGCGCCCGCCTCAGCGCCGCCGTTGTAAAAGCCCAGGCCCGCGAACCCGGCCATGCATGCCCAGAGCGCCTCGAAATCCTTCAGGGTCAGGAGGTTATACTGCTGCTCGAACTCCTTCGTGATGATCAACAGGTGATGGTCCACCACATTGAACTTGTTCAGCACGGCAGCGTGGGTGTCCGAAACGTCGCCCACGAGGAGATCCGGCTCCGGCGGCAGGAAGGGATTGATATGCTTTTTGCCTGAGGCTGCTCTCTCGCGCTCGTTGCGCTCTTCATCCTTGCGCCGCAGGGCCGTGAGCACGCGGACGAAGAAGCGGACGCCCCGGTCCTCGATGAAGGCATGCTCCGTCGGAATGGGCAGGAGCGCGCCGCTCTGCACGGCGCGCTCCGTTGTCTGCATGATCTTTTGCCAGAGCATTCCCGTCATAATGGCAACTGCCCAGGTACTCAGGTCAGCCACAAGCGACAGGCGCTGTGAGCGGGCGGCTGACCGGAGTAATTACTCATAACGACGAGTGGAACCGTGAGACGCCCGATCAGGAAATCTTCGCTGAACCGGACGTCCCGCCCGTCTGCTTCACCACGCTCATGGCCGTGGCGATAATGCCTGCCATGTCGCCGAAGTTGGACGGCAGGATCATGGTGTTCGTCGTCTTCGCGAGGTTGCCGAACTGGCCCACGAGCTGCTCGGCCACGCGAAGCTGCACGGCCTCCATGCCGCCCTGGGACTGGATCGACGCGGCAACGGCCTTGATGCCGTCGGCAGTGGCCGTGGCCACGGACCGGATCGCCTCGGCCTGGCCCTGGGCCTCGTTGATCTGGCGGGACTTGGCAGCCTCGGACTCGAGCACCACCTTCTGCTTCTGGCCCTCGGCGATGTTGATGGCCGACTGCTTCTGTCCTTCGGCCTGCAGGATCATGGCGCGCTTCTCGCGCTCGGCCTGCATCTGCTTCTCCATGGCATGCAGCACGTTCGAAGGCGGCACGATGTTCTTGATCTCGTAGCGCAGCACCTTCACGCCCCAGGCCCGGGCCGCCTCGTCAACGGCCGAGACCACGGCGCTGTTGATGTGCGTGCGCTCCTCGAAGGTCTTGTCCAGGTCTATCTTGCCGACCTCGCTGCGCATGGTGGTCTGGGCAAGCTGCACCACGGCGAAATAATAGTCCGTGATGCCGTAGGAGGCGAGCTTGGGGTCGATGATCTGGAAGAAGACGACGCCGTCCACGCCCACCTGCACGTTGTCCTTGGTGATGCAGACCTGCTCGGGAATGTCCAGGGCCATTTCCTTCAGCGAGTGCTTGTACGCGATGCGGTCGATAAAGGGAAACACGAAATGGATGCCCGCGCTCAGCGCGGCGTGGAACTTACCGAGCCGCTCGACGATAAAGGCGTTCTGCTGCGGTACGATCCGGACGGTCATGCCGATGAATATGATCACCAGCACCGTTGCGACGACGACGATCAGCTCCATGTACTGCCTCCTCCAGAAGATATGATATGAACCCCGCTCAATTGACCCGCTTCACCTTCAGCCGCACGCCGTCATTGCCCACCACCTCGACGATGGTGCCCACGGCGATCTCGCCCTCCGCAGCGTCATGAAAGGCGATCCACTGGGAGCCCCGGTACAGCACGGCTCCTTCGTCGCCTGCCGGGATGGGCTTCGACACCTTGACCCGCTGGCCGAGGTAGTCCGGCGGCAGCGTTTCCTTATCCGTACCCGCCCTGAGCCTGATCTTCTTGCGGAACAGGACCATCAGCACGAGGGACGAGAGCGAGAACACGGCGAACTGCCCGCTCGTGCCCGGCGTCAGGCCCAGGCCCGTCGTGATTGCCGTGATGATGCCGCCGATGCCGAAAAAAACGAGAAAGAAGGACGGCGTAAAAAGCTCGGCGATCAGCAGAACGATGCCGATAACTGCCCAGATGCGGTAATCCATGCAACCTCCTTCAGGGTCTCACTGCATGCCGGCGAGGGTTCTCGCCGGGAATACTGGAACTGTAGTATAGCACAAAAGAACATTGTTTCGCCATGCTCGCAAAAAAGGCCCGCGTGCTTCTGCATGCGGGCCTTGTGTTCTGCGCGGACCGTTGTCAGGCGGCTTTCAGCTCAGCATCGATCCGCTGATGCGCCTGAAGGAGTGTCGGGACCTTCTCATCGGGATGGTTTTTCTTCATATGCTCTGCAACAACACCCTCGGACATGATCGACTTCAGCTTCCTGACGGCTTCTTCCCGCGTGGCGGCCTCGATGCTCGAGACTTCGCCGCAGGAACAGGTCATGCTGTATTTCATGGCTTCCACCCCCTTTGCACCAAGGAGACATTTCTCCCTCTTGTTTTACTATACCGCCCGGCAGGCGGTGCGGTCAAGGTTGTGGAGCCGATATATGCGGCAGGTGCGATGCGGACTCATCCTTATGTACGACTTGCGCTGCTGCCGACGGCAGATCGTTACGGGCGCTGCGCCTTCAGCCTCCGGGCCACCTCGTCGATGAACTCTTCTGTCAGCGCATGCTTCCCGGGCCGCGGCTCGGCGATCAGCGCCAGGTCCTTGGTCATGACGCCGTCCTCGATAGTGCTGATCACCACGGACTCAAGGCGCTGCGCGAAGTCCGCCACGTCCTTCGTGCCGTCGAGCTCCCCCCGCCGCGCAATGGCGCCGGTCCAGGCGAAGATGGAGGCCACGGAGTTGGTCGACGTGGGATTGCCCTTCAGATGCTCGTAGTAGTGGCGCATGACCGTGCCGTGGGCGGCCTCGAACTCGTACTTGCCGTCAGGCGACACGAGCACCGAGGTCATGAGGCCCAGGCTGCCGAAGCCGCTCGCCACCATGTCGGACATGACGTCGCCGTCGTAGTTCATGCAGGCCCAGAGCATGCCGCCCTCGGACTTCATGATCTGCGCCACGGCGTCGTCGATCAGGAGATAGCGGTACTGGATGCCCGCCCTGCCCATCTCCCCCTTGGCCTTCTCCACCTCGTCGGCAAAGACGTCGCGGAAGAAGCCGTGGTACTGCTTCGAGATGGTGTCCTTGGCGCCGAACCAGAGGTCCACCTGCTCTGTTACCGCATAGTTGATGCAGGACTTGGCGAAGCTGCGGATCGATTTCTCCGTATTGTGGATCCCCATGACCACGCCGGGACCCTTGAACTCATGGATCGCCAGGACCTGCGGGGCCCCTCCCCCTGACGGTGAGTACACGAGCTCCGCCCTGCCCGGTCCGGGCACTTCGATCTCCACGCTCTTGTAGATGTCGCCGTAGGCGTGGCGGCCGATCAGGATCGGCTTCTTCCAGCTCCGCACCACGGGCGGAATGTTCCTGATGATGATGGGCTTGCGGAAGACCGTGCCGTCCAGGATCGAGCGGATCGTCCCGTTGGGGCTCGGCCATTGCTTCTTGAGGCTGTATTCCTTCACGCGCGCCGCGTTCGGCGTGATCGTGGCGCACTTGACGCCCACGCCGTACTGCTTGATCGCCTCGGCCGCCTCAACGGTCACCTTATCGTCCCTGTCATCACGGTGCTTCATCCCGAGGTCGAAGTATTTCAGGTCAACGGCCAGATGCGGCAGGATCAGCTTGTCCTTGATCATCTGCCAGATGATCCTGGTCATCTCGTCGCCGTCCATCTCCACGATGGGGTTCTTTACCTTGATCGTCACTGCATGCCCTCCTGTAGTGCTTTCTATGCTTTTGCGATGATGCTTCGTGCGAGTCGCTTTTTGGTCGAATCCAATCAATTCTCGCGCTAAGAAAGAATAAGGTCCGCCTTCCTTTGCGATCTTTGCGAGCTTCTTGCCCCGTTAGAGACAACAGTTTCTAACGGGGTGAACGAGAGACGCCTGTGCTTTTATCAATATTATTTCGTAACTATTCAGGACCCTAAAAATTTACTCACACAAAGGCACGAAGCACACGAAGGAAAATAAAGATGGCTCATGGCTTTTTGTTTCAAACTCAAGAATTAAAGCCTTTCTTCGTGCCTTTGTGGCTT
>JBBIHD010000219.1:0-4597 GCA_037447195.1 Nitrospirota bacterium
CGGCAGGGTGACGATCAACAACTTCTCGGAGGCCGCAAAAGTGCCGGCCGTGGAGTTCGACCATTGGCTGCACCGGGCCAAGTTCACCTGCCGGGTCTGCCATGTTGACATCGGATTCGGCATGAAGGCAGGCGCCACGGGCATCAGGGCCGACGACAACATGAAGGGCTTTTACTGCGGCGCCTGCCACGACGGCAAGCGGTCCGTCAACGGCAAGAAGGTCTTCGAGGCATGCTCTAAGAATTTTTCACGCGAATCCTTCGGCCGCTGCCAGAGGTGCCATTCCGTGGGGCGCAATGTGAAGGGTGAATATGACTTCGCGGCATTCACTGAAAAATTTCCGAAGGAGCGCTTCGGCAACGGCATCGACTGGGAGAAGGCCGAGGACAGCGGCATCATCAAACCCATTGACCACCTGGAGGGCGTCTCCATCAAGCGGCCGCCGCTCAAGATCCAGAAGGACTTTGAGCTGAATCCCGAGATACAGGGAATGCCGGACATCATCTTCTCGCACAAAAAGCACGCCGTCTGGAACGGCTGCGAGCTCTGCCATCCCGAGATATTCCTCGGCATCAAGCGGGGCCAGACGAAATACTCCATGGCCGACATATTCCAGGGCAAGTACTGCGGCGCCTGCCACGTGACCGTGGCCTTCCCGCTGCTCGATTGCCAGCGGTGCCATGCCAAGCCGGTGAACTGATGATGAAAAAGACCTGGACCATACTCGTCCTGCCCGGCCTCCTGGCCGGAGCGGTCACTGCCTGGGCCTTCTGGGACCTGCCGAAGCACCCGCCGGCAAAAGAGTTCGGGAACTTTCTGATCAACCGGACGTCGGAGAAGAACAACGTGAAGCCGGCCACCTTTTCCCACTGGGTGCACCGGCAGAAGCACACTTGCCGGGTCTGCCACTTTGAGCTGGATTTCGCCCTCAAGGTGAACACCACGGAGATCACCGAAGCGGCGAACAAGGCCGGGCGGTTCTGCGGCGCGCCCGGCTGCCACGACGGCAAGACCGTGTTCGGCCACGAGAAGCCCCATTGCGAGAAATGCCACAACGGAGAGATCAACTACAGCAAGGGCAAGTTCTCGGCCCTCAAGAACTTCCCGAAGACGAAGTACGGCAACGAGATCGACTGGGTCAAGGCCCTGGAGCAGGGCCTGATCAAGCCGAAGAACGAGCTGGCCCTGCCGCCGGCGGACATGTCCTTCGAAAAGATGCTGACTCTCGAGGCCGAATGGAGCAACATCCCGGCGGCCGTTTTTCCGCACAAGGAGCACATCGCCTGGCTGGACTGCAACAACTGCCATCCCGACGTATTCAATATCAAGAAGAAGACGACCAAGCACTTTGAGATGGTGCGCATCCTGAAGGGAGAGTTCTGCGGCGCCTGCCACCTGAACGTCGCCTTCCCCATGGACGACTGCAAGCGGTGCCATCCGAAGATGTCGAACCGGTAGGAGAGGAGGCCTATGAGGTCATCACGCATCGTGTTGTTCATTGCGCTGTTCGTCATGGTGGCTGCGGGTGCGCAGGCCGCAGTGCCGGCCTGGAAGGCCGAGTTCGAGGAGATCTGCGCCCATACAAGCAACGCAACGGAGCTTTCAAAGGCCGAGCTCACGTCGCTCATCGACAGATGCAGGAAGCTAGAGCCGGCCCTCGAGAAACTGGATGCAACGGAGAAAAAGGTCTATAAGAAGCGGCTCCAGATGTGCCGGGAGCTCTATGAGTATGTGTTGAGGTCCAAGGAGGCTGCTGAGGCGCCTCCGGCAAAGCCGTGATTCGGAATAATCATTTGGACGCGGATAAAATCTGATAACTACGGATAAGGGCCTGCAAGGAATCCGATTATTCATCATTAAGATCCTCACACGAGCGGCGATTTGTCTTATTCAAGTACAAGGTCTCGTTTTTTGGTCTAAACCGTGTATATCCGTGGTTATCTCCGCCTTGCTCATGTTCAGTCATGCCCATTGCATCGACCCTCCTTTTTCGATACAATAAGACCATTCAAAAGGGTTTGCTGTCTGTTGTTATCCGCTTTTATCAGATTTTATCCGCGTCCAAAAAATATTGCAGATATTGCTTTAAAACGGCAGGTGGCTTCCGTCATGGTTGAATTCATTCAGGCGCAGACAACAGAAGAGATCGAAGAGGCGGGCAAGCTCTTCCGCGAATACGCCGCTTCCCTGGGATGCAGCCCCTGCCTGCAGAACATCGAGCAGGAGCTGGGCCATCTGCCGGGCGAGTACGGTCCGCCCACGGGACGGCTGCTGCTGGCAGTCCATGACAAGGCCTTTGCTGGCTGCGTTGCCCTGCGAAAGATCGGCGCCGGCCAGTGCGAGATGCGGCGCATGTACGTCAGGCCTGCGTTCAGGGGCAGGAAGGTCGGAAGGGGCCTGGCCCGGGCGATCCTTGCCGAGGCGAAGCTCGCCGGCTGCGGCCGCATGCGCCTCTACACGCTTCCTTCCATGCAGGAAGCCATCGCCCTGTATCGCAGCCTGGGGTTCCGCGACATTCCGCCCTATGGCGAGCATATCATAGACGGCGCACTGTATATGGAACTGACACTGTAGTCGCTTCCGCCTGAAACATCGGTGGAAGCTTGCTGATCGTTGAAGTTTTTTTACCACGAAGATCACGAAGGGCACGAAGTATTGGTGCTCATGAAACGAATGGGTTTTTTTTCAATCCCTGCAGGGATTTATGATATCTGATCTTCTTCGTGAGCTTCGTGTGCTTCGTGGTTAGCGGGGCATTTATTCGTCGCTCCGACGGGGGTCATTGCCGCATCTGAGGGCGGAGGCGGGAATATGGAGATCATCGAAAAGAAGATCGGCGCAAAGACCATTCGGCTCGTGTCCGATGACATCACCGAACGCGGCGTTGTGGCCATCGTGAATGCCGCGAACTCCCGGCTCCAGCACGGCGTCGTCGTTGCAGGCGTCATCGTGCGCAAGGGCGGCCGTATCATCCAGGAAGAGAGCAACAAGATCGGCTTCGTGCCCGTGGGAGGCGCGGCAATCACTTCGGCCGGGGCGCTCAAGGCAAAGCACGTGATCCACACCGTCGGGCCGCGGATGGGCGAGGGCGATGAGGACAACAAGCTTAAAAGCGCCATGAACAGCGTCCTGAAACTCGCGTCCGAAAAGGGCATTGCGAGCATCTCGGTCCCGGCCATCAGCGCTGGCATCTTCGGGTTCCCCAAGGACCGCTGCGCCCGGATCCTCGTGAACGAGACGGTGCAATATCTCAAGGCGAACGAGCATGCTTTCCTCGATCTGGTGGAGTTCTGTATCTATGATAAAGAGGCTTATGGATTTTTCAAGGGGGAGATGGAGAAGATCTAGCGAACTGCAGGTCTATGCACGTTGTTACAATTGCGACCCTATTTCAATGAAAAGAACGGCTAAAAAGCGCGAGCCACTTGAGTTGCTAAAAAAGATTAATTCGGCGTGCCGATTGGCGGAAAGCGCCGAAGAAGTACGCGTGCGACTGGCAGGGAAGAGGCGATATTTAACCATGATAATAAAGAAATTTTCTTATTGAGGTAATTATTAGAGATGATAAGAGTCAGGCCGCCCGGCTGCCGTCGTGAGCAGCAGGGCGGCCTTTTTGTTTTCCGCGGCAGCGGGGCCGCGGAAAGTCCCCAACCCGACGCCGTTGTTCAGGTTTTATCCGTTTGTATCGGATGTTATCCGCGTCCAAACTGCTCTCTTTATCCTGATATCAGCGCTATCAGCAGGATCGTGTTCTGCTGGGTCTGGAGGATGGCGTCGATCACCACCTTCAGGTTGTCGCTCTGGATGACCTGGGTGGCCAGGATACGGTCGGCCATCAGCCCGATATTGTTCGCCATGATCAGGATCTTGTCGGCCATCTCCAGGATGCGGTCTGCCATGACGCCGATGTCATCGGACAGGCGCAGCATGGCGGCCAGGGAGCTCTGGAGCGTCGTGAGGGTCGTGCTGGATGAAAGGGTCACGATGACGCGCGACAGGTCCAGGAGCCCCGAGCCGAGGGTGGCCTGGATGGCCGCGAGGTTCTGGAGGGCGTTCAGCATGTCTCTCGTGACGCTGAAGGTCGTGGTGCCCACGGCGCCCTGCACGGTCCTGAAGACGCTTCCCACGGCAGTGAGGTACGCGACAACCGAGGTCTCGAAGGTGGCGAGCGAGGTGCTCATGGTCGTGGAGGTGAGCACGATTTTGCTCATCTGGGAAACGAGCGTGTTCCCCTGGGTCACCAGGGCGTTCAGGTCCGTGGTGAGCTTTGCGGGGTCCAGGGATGCTGACGCGGCCGGGCCGGGAACCAAGAGCGCTGTGACGACGATGCAGAGGAGCAGGATTGGTCGGATGGTTGCAGTTCGTTTCATGGCAGCCTCCTGTAGGAAAGAAATGAACCTCCTGTGTTGAACGATAGAGTGCGCGGAAATGCGAAAAAGGTCTCAGCGAGCGCTGATACGGAATCTCTGAGTATAAGACGCAGTTTTTGCAAAGAGGTTACTGTATAAAAGGATCAGAACAGGAGAGTGTAGCGGTGGGCGAAGTGAAAAGGCAATACAGGTGCGGATTCTTGCATAGTGCAGCTCAGTGCTCTTTC
>JBBIHD010000220.1:0-4576 GCA_037447195.1 Nitrospirota bacterium
GTACTCCGTTTTGATCATCCTGTTGAACAGCTCACCCCGCTCCCGGCGCTGCATCACCTCCTCGGCGCGATAGCCATAGTGGCCTGATACCAGCCGGAGCTGCACAAGATTGCGTATATCATCGTCGTCAAAGACAAAGGCCTGTCGCTGCTCTGCCGCCTCTCGCAGGCTCGATTTCATCTGCTTTCCCTGGGGGTGCTTCCGGTAGTGCCCGTAGGCCTTTCCATACGGCGGACCGGGATGCACATGGTCCGGGATCGGCACGTAATAGACGGCCACGGGATCGAGCCTGAGCCGCTGGGTGATGACCCACCAGGAATCGCCGGCCGCACGCCAGTTCAGGATCATGGCAGGCGCCATGCCGCTGTGCTGCGACAGGAACAGCAGCACGCTGACGTCGTCCTCAGACAGCCGCCGGCGCTCAAGGTCAACCACCACCGCCGGTTGGACCCGGTAATACTCACTGTACACAAAGCCTATCTCGGAAAGGCCTCCCGGCCCCACTTTCATGCCGAATTCCATGGTCTGCGCATCAGCAGCGCCGGCCGGAAAGAGCCACAATGCCGCCGCAGCCACCAGTGCCAATCGTTTCATATTCTCTGCCTCCCTCCTGGATTTGCCCGCCCCGTCCGGCCGGATCGCCGGGGGCGCCTTGCCTGCCCGATGATCCTGCCATTCGCCGTCAGCGTGTGCGCTCAAAGACGCCGCTCGCGCCCCCGCTCTTCCGCTCCAGCTGGATCTCCGTAATGATCATTGCCCGGTCAACGGATTTGCACATATCATAGATCGTGAGGCCTGCGGCTGCCACGGCCGTGAGCGCCTCCATCTCCACACCCGTCCTGCCCGTCGTCCGCACCACAGCCCGGATATGCACGCTCGACGATGCATCGTCAGGCGTGAACGCGAGTTCGACGGCGGTCAACGGTACGGGATGGCAGAGCGGGACGATCTCCTGCGTCTTCTTGGCCGCCATGATCCCTGCCAGGCGCGCCACGCCGAAGACATCGCCCTTCGCCACCTTCCGGTCAAGAATGAGACGGAGCGTCTCAGCCTGCATCAGAACGCGCCCCGACGCAACAGCCTCGCGCGCTGTCTCCGCCTTGCCGGACACGTCCACCATGCGCGCCGCGCCTTCTTCGTCGAAATGGGTCAGCTTCGGCATAGGACATCATCCTCCGATGCTCGACATAGCGCGCCGGCATCCCTGCGCCGCGCCGTCGCCGATATAATGGCGCTCTGGCTTCAGCTCCAGCGCGAGGCGCAGCAGCCGGTCGATCTCTTCGTCGCTGCAGCCGCCGCGCATGGGCGATTTGATGTCGATCTCCGTGTCCGAAAGCAGGCAGGGCCGGAGCTTTCCTTCCGGTGTGAGCCGCAGCCGGCGGCAGGCTGCGCAAAAGTGCTTTGTCAGGGGGCTGATGAACCCGATGATGCCCTGCCCGCCGCGGACCCGGTAGTTGTCCGAGGGCCCGGCCCAGCGCTCTGACGTATAGGGTTCCAGGGGGCCGAGGGATGACTCGATGACGGACCGGATCCGGTCTGTCGTGACGCACTCATCGCGGTGCCAGCGGTCGTGCGGGCCGATGGGCATGAATTCGATGAAGCGGACATGCAGCGCCCGGTCCAGCGTCAACCGGGCGAAGTCCGCGACCTCGTCGTCGTTCAGGCCTTTCACCGGCACCATGTTGATCTTGATGGGCTGGAAGCCGAGATCTTCCGCCCGCCTGATCCCCCGCCAGACAGCGTCCCAGGCATCGCTTCCCGTGATCTCGCGGAACCGGCTGCGCCGAAACGAGTCGAGACTGATGTTGAGGCGCGAAACGCCTGCGGCCCGGAGCGCCGATGCCATGTCTTCCAGCAGCACGCCGTTCGTCGTGATGCTCACGTCCTCGATTCCCGGTATCGCCCGCACCGAAGCGATAAAGTCCGTCACGCCCCGGCGGACCAGCGGCTCCCCTCCGGTGATCCGGACGCGCGTGATGCCCAGGGCCGCCGCGCGCTGAACGATCCGGCCTGCTTCCTCATAGCGCAGGATGTCGTTGTGCGGAAGTTCGCGCATCTGCGCCAGCGGCTTGCAATAGGTGCAGGCGAGATTGCAGCGGTCCGTCACCGACACGCGAAGGTAGTCGATGGAACGGTTCTGCCGGTCGAGAACGGGCATAAAAAAATCTACCATAGCGGTCCGGGGAGCGCAAGACAAAAGTACCGCCTTGACCGGCCACGGATTTGCCACTATAATTGCCTGAAGCGACGATACGGACGGACGGCGGAGCATTCCGCAGGCAGATGTTTTTATTCGCATTTTTTGCCGCACGGTTCAAGCTCCGGACGAAGGCATCTCCATCTCAGTGAGGTGAATGCTCCCATGACCCCATCGAAACGCGTATGGCTCTCGAAGGGCAGAGGCTACTTCAGCGCCGCAGGACCTCAGGGTAGGTTCATCATCTTCCTGGTCCTCGTCCTGGGCGGGTACACCCTGCTGCTTCGTGTCTTTCAGAAGCTTTCCGAAATGCTGCAGCTTCCCCTGTTCCTTCCCATTTCCCTCGTGACGCTCTTCGCCTTCATCGCAGTCGTCGGCACGCTCTACTCCCACACCATCCTCGGTCCCCTTACGCGCATCCAGCGCGCAATCAGCCAGATGATCGAAGGAGATGCGGACATCTGCCTGCGGCTCCGGGAATCGGATGACCCGCTGCTGAAGGACCTGGCAGCGTCCCTCTCGACGCTGTGTGAACACACCAGGAACAGCCACGCCGTCATCCGCGATTCGGCCGCTGACCTGTTCAACGGGGTACAGTCGCTCGTCGAGTCGGTAAAAGGCGGCGCCGGCGCGAAGGAGCTGGCTCCGCTGATCGAAGCTCTGAAGAAGAAGCAGGAACTGCTGGACAAGTCGATCAGGTCCTTCCGGAAGGCCTAGGAGAGAGCATGGCTGAGGGTAGCTTCAAGGGAAAGAGCATGAAGTCCGTGGCCGCTGACGTGGCGGAAGGGCTGATCACGGTGAACCCGCTGTTCCTCAAGAAGTTCGACAAGGATATGCTGAAGGACCTGCATGAACACATGAACAAGGTGATGGTGCTGGCCAGGAATGACAAGGTGGAGTTCAAGGATGCCGTTGCCTTGCGGAAGCGGAACCTCAGGCTGCAGCGCCTGAACAACGCCATCGTCGTGCTCAAGAACATCGCCCGCGAAAAAAAGGTCATGCTGTAGCTGCAATAAAAAAAGGCCGGCGCTTTTCTGCGCCGGCCCGTCTCTGCCTTCCTGTTCTTATTCCACCGCTACTGAATAGCGCTTCTTGAAATCGCCGGGGCTCATGTTGGCGGTCTTTGCCAGCGTTGCCAGGGCCTCCCCTTCCATGTCCGACTTCTCGAGCCGGATCATATACCGCCGCGCCATCAGGTAATCGTCAGATTTCACATCCACGGTCCGGATGCGGGTTTTGCCTGTCTTGGGATCCAGAAGGTCGGCAAACCTGATCGGCACGTTCTTTCCGTCCTTCAGCATGATCATGGCGCCCGTACCGCCGGACACAAGGAACTTGACTGCGCTGAATCCCAGGTACCGCGTGTATTCCCGGTCATAGGAGATGGGCGGGTGGCAGCGCAGCTCGTAGCCGATGTCCTTGGCGATCACGGTCATCTTGATGCCCAGGGCGGCGAGGTTCTCCTGCACCTTGGCTTTCAGCATGTCTCCCAGCGGTATCTCGGCCAGGCGGATATTGCCATGGTCATCGCGCGGCACGTCCTTCAGGATCGTGAGCTCCTCGGGATTGAACCGGATGGCAACACCCTCGGCGATCACGGCAACACCGTGGTTCCGGCCGTAGGACAGGCGCTTGATGATGGCCCCTTCGAGGATGGCCAGCACCTTGTTCAGCGAGATGTTCTCGCCCAGTTCCTCGGGGATCAGCGTAAGCGTTGCGCCCGCTCCCATGCCCATGCCGAGGGCGAGGTGGCCTGCTGACCGGCCCATGGCGATCACGAAATACCAGCGTCCAGCAGTGCGGGCGTCCTCCATCAGGTTCTCCACAAGCTGGGTGCCGAGGCTCCGCGCCGTCTCGAAGCCGAAGGTGGGCACGCCGTGGGGCAGCGGAAGGTCATTGTCAATGGTCTTGGGAACATGGCAGACGGCTATCTTGCCCTTTGCCTCCTGTTCGACCCGCGTCGCCGTATAGGCCGTATCATCGCCCCCGATGGTGACAAGATACCGGACGCCGAGGCCGGTGAGGGCCTTCACCACGTTCGCCATCTTTTCGGGGCTCTTGGTAGGGTTGTCGCGCGAGGTGCCGATGATCGACCCGCCGCGGAGATGGATGCGGGTGGTCTCGCCGTCACCCAGCCTCACCGTGTGGGACGTATCGCCCTGCGAAAGCCATTTGAAGCCGTCATATACGCCCACCACTTCGAGGCCGTGCTTGATCGCCTCGAAGGTCACGGCGCTAATCACTCCATTGATGCCCGGCGCCGGACCGCCGCCCACCACCACTGCCAGTTTTTCCGCCATTTCCTGACCTCCTGAACGTTTTTGGAACGCGGCAACTGTATCAGAACAGGCCGTTCTTGTCAATATTAAAGCCGAAAAC
>JBBIHD010000221.1:0-4570 GCA_037447195.1 Nitrospirota bacterium
GACGAGGACGCGCGCACCACCACGACCTCGGCGAACCTGAGCCTGCGCTACAAGGCGGGCGAGCGCGACACCGTGACCTTCAAACCCTTTTTGTCAAGCCAGCGCGAGGACAAGTCCAAGAGCAAGGACGTGTTCAACCTGACGACAGGAGCGCTCAAGAACAGGACGGTGGAGAGCGAGATCAAGGACCAGATCCTTCAGAGCTACGGGCTCGAATGGGAGCACCGGTTCACGGGCGGCGCCAGGCTGCGCACGGCCGCGTCGTTCAGCGTCAACGGGGAGGAGAAGGACAAGAAGGCGTCGCAGTACAACAGCGTCCTTGCCTTTACCAAGGACGTCTTCGAACTGGAGGAAAAAGAGGACCAGGAGCGGGTGGTGAGCGCCGACTACCAGGTCCCTGTCGCGGGCATTTTCGACACGGAGCACCTGCTGTCCTTCGGCGTCAAGTACCGCGACAAGGACCGGGACGTCCGGAAGTACGTATATGAAGTGAACGCCGCGGGCGCCCGGACCGTCACTTCCACGCCGAACGACAGCTACGCCGTCGATGAGTCCATCACCGCCTTCTACGTCATGGACGAAGCGGTCCTGACCGACGATCTGACGATCACGCCGGGTCTGCGCGTCGAGGTCACCGACGGCGACTACGTCACGGCGGGCGGGCTGCGGGGCAGGGGGGATTTCACCGACTGGAACCCGTCCCTGCACGCCGTCTACCGGCTCGGCAAAGGGTATCAACTGAGAGGGTCCGCGGCGCGCACCATCGGCAGGCCCCCCTTCAAGGACAAGGTGCCGACAAGGACCGTCAAGGCGGACAAGGTGGAAGAGGGCAATCCGGACCTCACGGCCTCCACCTCCATGAACTATGAGGCGGCCGTCGAGAAATACATCGGCAAGAGCGGCGTGCTGTCCCTGGGCGCCTTTTACAAGGACGTGCAGGACATCATCGAGAAGCAGCAGATCGGCACGGACGCCGGCACGGGGCTGCCGGTCATCAAACCCGTGAACGTGGCCGAGGCCTCGATCCAGGGGGCCGAGGCGGAGGTCAAAACGGACCTCGGTTTCCTTGGCCTGCGGTCCTTCACGGTCTCGGGAAACTACACGCTGATCGACTCGGACGTGGTCGATCCGGTGACGGGCGCGACGCGCCGGCTGAAGGACCAGCCCCGGACCCTTGCCAATGCCGTGCTGCGCTATGACAACAAGGCCCGGGGCCTTTCCGCCTCGCTGGGCATGAACTACGTGGGCGAGAAGATCGACGAGACGGACCCGCTCAAGCCAAAGAAGGTGGAGCGGTCCTTTACGCAGTGGGACCTCTCCGTCACCAAGACCATCGGCAGGAACGCCAGCATCTTCGGCAGCGCCGTGAACATCTTCCGGGAAAAGCGGGTCAAGACCGAAGACCTCAAGACCGAGCAGGAGGAGACGGGCAGCACCTATTATGCGGGGGTGAGGTTCGACCTGTGATGCCGCTCATGCGGAAGCTGCACACCTATATCGGCATCGGCGCCGCCGTCATCGTCATCATCCTGTCGGTCACGGGCATCCTGCTGGTGCACCGGAAATCCCTGGGGCTCGACAAGATCACGGTGCGCGTCCCCGCATCGGCCTCGCCCCAGCATCCCGATGCCTGGGACACGCTCGTGCTGAGCGACGGCGGGCTCCTGGCCGCCACGAAGCAGGGGCTGTTCCTGCGCACCGGCGGGGTCTGGACGAGGCCGCTGCCGCAGCAGGTGAGAAGGCTCCTGCGGGACGGGAACGTCATCTATGCGGGCGGCAAGCAGGGCCTTTTTGCGAGCAGCGACAGGGGCAGGACCTGGGAGGCACTGCTGAGCAACGTTGAGGTGAAGGCCCTGCGGGCCCGGGCCGGGACCCTCTACGTTGCAACGCCCCGGGCCGTCCTTTCCGCGCGCCATGATGAACCGGGCCGCTGGAAGCAGGTGCTTGCATTCGGCCCCCAGACCCTTGACGTGCGGGACCTGATCGTGACGGACCGTGAATTCCTGGTCGTTGCCAATGAAGGGCTGTTCCGGTCCGGCACGGACGGCCTGCTGCGCGCCGAGCAGCTGCCGCTGCCCGGGCCCCGCTCCGGCGCCGTGGAGCTGCAGAAGCTGATCACGGACATCCATACCGGTGATTTCTTCGGCCCCTATTTCTTCGTGCTTGTGGACGCCTCGGCCGCGGGCCTCGTGGTGCTGACCATCACGGGCCTGTACGTCTGGTATGTTCCGAGAAGCAGAAGGCGGAAGGCGCAGCGGGCGGGAGAAGCGCGCTGACAGAGGCCGCGGATGGGGTGGCATCATATCTCACCGGCGTGGCGGCTGGCGCAGGTGTATAGTCTTCGCGCAGTCTCATGTATTTAAACAAATAACACCTTGAAATGCGTGGTCAAACAGCTATAATAAGCACAAGGAGACGAAAGGCCATGCCTGCCGCGCAGACCGGGTACGAACATATAGCACTGGATGACCAAAAGGTTCCCTTCATAGCCGGAACCACGATGAAAGTCGTCGAACTCGTTCAGGAAAAAATTGCTTACGGATGGAGCGCCGAGGAACTGCAGTTCCAGCATCCCTCACTGACCCTCGGCCAGATATATTCCGCGCTTGCATACTACGCTGATCACCAGGACGAGTTCGAAGGTAAGATCGAGAAGGTAATGGAACGCGTGGTCGCTATGCGGCGCGCTGCCGGCCCCTCCCCCCTCATACAGAGGCTCAAAGCCAAGGGCCTGCTGTAATGCCGATCCGGTTCTATATGGATGAGCACATACCGAAAGCGATCACGCTCGGCCTCAGATTGCGGGGTATCGACGTGATGACCGCCCAGGAAGACGGGCAAGAAGGAACATCGGACCCGGCGCTTCTCGACCGCGCCTGTGAGCTGCGGCGGGTGCTGTTCACATTTGATGACGACCTCCTGTCTGAAGCTGCGCAGCACCAGCAGGCAGGGAAATCGTTCTGCGGCGTTATCTATGCACATCCGCTGAACATATCCATTGGCAAGTGCATAAGCGATCTGCATGTCATCGGTCAGGCAGGCGAACCCGGAGATATGGAAGAGCGCGTGGAGTTTTTGCCCCTCCGGCAGTAATCATCTTCAAGCGCTTCTTAGTATGATGCCCCTCGCTGAAACAGAAGCGAGGGGTTTTCTTTTAAGCAGATTGACAGATTGTCATCCCGTAAAAAAATCGCAAAGAAGGACATGCAAACGAAGTTCAGGATTTGCTTTTCTGGCTCTTCTGACTTTCCTGTGGGTACTATAAAGTGCATGCAATGATTATTATACTGAATTATCGGGCCTCAGGCGTTCTTCTTGCCACCTTTCTTGTTCGCCCGAAGAAAGGTGGCGCCAAAGAAGGGCGCCCCGGCGACCATTCTGATCCGTCATGCTCGGTCGTCCTCGGTACATTTCAGAAACTCGGGCTTCGCCCTCAGACAGTCTGAAATGCTTAACCCTCGGACTCGGTCGCATGACGGGAATGTTCGCATGGGTAGTAGGTCAACAGCTTGAAAAGTTTTACCCGAGTCCCGCATAGGGGATTTGTAGGGGATATGCTAAACAGGTACAGGGGCCGGGCATTACCCACACAAAACCCGGAATATCTGCTTTTCTTCGCGTCTTAGCGTCTTGGCGCGAGTCGCCATTGTTTTTGATTTTGTTCTGAGGCCTACCTCGACAGCCTGATAACCTGCAGAATATAGCTCAGATTCTTCCAGCAGAGCGCCGTAGAAAGAGAAGGGCGGTATGTCAAGGATTGCCCTGGCGATGCGTGCGAATGCGGAGGGAAGGGGGGGATCACTACAGGAACTCCTCGTCCAAGCCGGTAATCTCCGCGATCATTTCAAAGTCATGGTCGAGGTGAAGCACCTTTGCCTTTTTATGGGCAGCTGCCGCTATCAGAAGGTCCGTTGTGGAGGCTGTTTTGCCTTTCCTGTCGAGCATGAAGCCCCATTGAGAAGCCCGTTCGATGACATCATCAGTGAACGGTAACTGCCGAAGCGCGGTCAGCGATTCCCACAGAATGCTCCAGTTTTTTTCGGTCTTTGCGCCCCGCAGCACTTCCACCACCACGATGCCGCAGGAGCAGGCCTCTTCCCGCTGCACGATCTCCCTGACCCGCTCTTTTACCGCAGCGGCCCCTTTGGCCGTAGGTATTCGATCCATGCGGAGCTATCGATGAGGAACATCTTTTTTTCTCCTCTTGATCAGGTCCTCCGCCGTATAGGACAGGTCCACCTTTTCCTCGAGGTCAAGGAGCCTGAGTGACTTTCTCCGATGGATGTAGTCCTTCATGGCCTTTTCGACGGCCTCTTTTTTTGTCTTCGCGCCGGACAGTGCCTGTACTTCTTCGAGCAGGTGCTTATTGATGATAACAGTGGTCCTCATATTAGCCTCCAAATGCATCTAACGGATGCATCTTAGTCTATACCTCAAGCAGAGTCAACCCGGCAAACAAAGGTGTATATCGCGAAATGTTTAGATACTGCCGAAGAACTCACTTTCGGGGTGAAAGTGGATTCCGCTTATCTGCGAAAATCCGCGTCCATCCGCGGCCAACAGCTCGTTG
>JBBIHD010000222.1:0-4548 GCA_037447195.1 Nitrospirota bacterium
GTAGGCGGGCGGCATGCCCGGAACAACTGGGCGACATGGGCGGAATAGGCATTTATGACAGATGTATGTTCACACTATTATGAGACGATTAATATATGCTGAGGAATTATCCGATTGTATGCTTTCAAGTATAGCATGAGATATGATCTGGATCATAATCCGGAAAAAAGTGATGGAATGTTGCGCGTCCTTTTTGCTATACTCAAGAAAATCGTTAGCAGACTATACTGCCAATGTCGCAGTCATCACCGATCTCCAAATGAAGGAGCCCCCATGCCAGTACGATCGTTCAGGGAAATTAAACACGACTACCGGTTCACTGACGAAGATGAACAGCGCCTCGCAGGGCTCAAGGCGGTCATGGAAGAGCATGCCGACATGGTGATGAGCACGCTCAGCCTCTGGATCATGGGCACCAAGGGCGCGGCCAAGTTCTTCACCGACGATTCCCGCCAGAAGCACGTTTTCGTAGCCCAACGACGGTGGTTCATGGAGCTGTTCTCCGGAGTCTATGACAACAGCTTTTACGAGAAACTGATCAAGATCGGACGGGTGCACGTGAAGTTCAATGTGGACGCCCACTACATGAACCGGGCCATGAACATCGTGAAGAACGCCTGCATCGATATTCTGCAGCGCACGGAAGAGGTGAAAGAGGAATACACGAACAAGATCATCTCGGTCGGCAAGCTGCTCGATATCAGCCTGGACGTGATCACTACGGCCTATATCGACGAAGAGCTCAAGACCTACTCGCCTGCCTACAAGGTCAAGAGCGCGCTCGTCGCCTTTGCCGAGCGGTTCTCCCAGTCCATGAACCTCGTGCTGGTGCTTGCGCTGATCGGGCTGACCATCGGCGTGGTATGGCTCTTCGTGATCGACGTGGGAAAGCTGATCAGCGGCGATCTGGAGCGTGGCATCATCGGGGCACTGGGCTCACTCCTGCTGCTCTGGGTGGTGATCGAACTCATGAACACCGAGATATCCCATCTCAAGGGCGGCAAGTTCCATATCAGCGTCTTCATCGGCGTTGCCCTGGTCACGACGATCCGGGAGACCATGATCGCCACGTTGAAGCACGAACAGCCGGACGTGATCTATTACCTCGTGGCGGCCATCCTTGTCATCGGCGTGGTCTACTGGCTCGTGGTCCGGACCGAGGACAAAGTGCGATGAGCGTCATTTTATAGCTGTCCCGCACCGAAGTAAGGCGGCGATGTGCATTGAAAACGCAAAGACCGGAGGGAATCATCCTCCGGCCTGCTTATTTTATCGATTGCTGCATCCTGCATCATGAATCCTGCCTGATCATTCCACCGGCGTCACTACAGCCATGACCACGAGCCGCTCACCCTGGTCCGCGGCGAACCCGTGGGGAACGCTGGGGTCGCAGGGGATGCAGGTCTTCTCGCCTGCAACGATTTTTTCATCGCCTACCGTGAAGGTCCCTTTTCCCTCCAGGCAGTACATCAGCAGCCGGAGCGGCGCCTTGTGGGGTTCGAGCTTCTGGCCTTTTTCGAGGCACATGAGCGCAATGCGCATCTCCGGCTTGTCGGACAGCATCTCGCGGGAGATGCGGTCAGGCAGGAACTTTATCAGCTTCTTGAGGTCAAGAGTTTCCATGGCAGCCTCCTTGTCTGGAACGCGGGGTTGGGGTGCTTGTATATGCCTCATTGTGCCATGATCACGGTGCAAGCGGTATGATCTTTGTCACATAGTCATGCTGCTGCCAAATACAAGGCGATGATAAGCACTATCGCGAAGTTTGAGGTGATAAGAACCGATTCGGCAGGGACAGGAGGATCAGTCTTCAGGCTTTGCGCTGTCCGATGGCGCGGGAGTCGGGGCCGTCATAGTCCCGTCATGGGGCCGGCTATCCTGCTCAAGACTTCTCGGAAGGGGCGCTTCAATGATCCGTTCGACCGCCGCCGCGGCACGGTGGAGATCGTAGAGGGCGTTCGAATGGTCCGTGCGGGCCCGTGTCAGGAGCACCCGCGCGTCAAGCAGGTCCGTGCTGCTCGCGATCCGCTCGCGGAACTGGTTGTTCGTGATGCGGTAGTTCTCTTCGGCCTGGGCAACGGCCTTGTCGGCAACCTGCACGCCCTGGGCCGAGACGCGATAATCCTCTACAGCGCTGCGCAGCTGCAGCAGAAGCGCCTGCTCCGTATCGAGGATCCTGCGGTCCAGGCTGAGCACGTCAGCGCGGGCAGCGGCAGCGTCACGGGACGTCTTGAAACCGTCGAAGAAGTTCCAGGTCGCGGTCAGGATATAGCGTGTGTCCCTGTCGGCGAGGGTCTCCCTTCCGTCAGGCGACAGGGAATCGCCGAACCAGAGACGCTGTGCCGATACATCAATGGAAGGGAGATAGCCGCTCCAGAGCGCCTTCTTCGCATAGTTCCTGCTGTCGCGCAGCGAGCGAAGCGAAGCCAGTTCGCTGCGGTTCCTCAGCATTCGTTCGCTGAGTTCGGCCTCGTTCAGGTCCGAGGCAATAGGCGGTACCAGCTCTTCGATCACCACATCGATGCCTGCAGGCATCCCGATCGCCCGTTCCAGGGTCTTTCTCGCCACCCGCAGAGCGCCTTCCGCCCTGATCAGGCCCTGCCGGGCTGAGGCAAGTTCCACTTCGACCTTCAGGAACTCGTTCTTTGCCGTCAGGCCGACACGGTATTGCAGTTCCGCGTCGCGCCGCTGGCGCTCCAGCAGTTCCACAGCCTCCTGCGCTGCCGTGAGGTTCCGCGAGGCCCTGAGCACCTCGATGAAGGCGGTCCGTGCTTCGAGTGCAACGTCACCCTCGACTGCCTTCTGTTCATGTCGCGCCGAGCTGAGCTGCGCTTTTGATCCCAGGAGGGAGAACAGGTCGCTCATGCCGCGGAAAAGATTATAGGACGCCGAGGCGGTGAGCGTGGAGGCTTCCTCGGTCTGGAAGGTGGTGTTGTAATCGTCGGATTTTGTGAATTGGTAATCAGCATCGAGGCGGGGCAGAAAGGGCGACCATGCGGCGCCGACGCGATGCTCCTGGGCGCGCGTCCGGAAGCGGTATTCCTGCAGCCGGTTGTTGTTCTTGAGGGCCAGGTCCACTGCTTCGTCCATGGTGAGGGCATGAACGGGCAATGCGATCGCAAGGGGCAGGATCAGTGTCAGCCCTCCCAAGATATAAGAACGTCCAAATCTCTGCTTCATTAAAGCTCCTGTCCCTTGTACCCTGTACTCTTCCTATTCTTTCTCTTCCATCTTTGCCAGGAACATGAGCAGGGAAGGGATGACAAATACCGTGAAGACCGTGGAGAAGGCCAGGCCGCCCAGGATGACGCTCCCGAGCCCCCGGTACAGTTCCGATCCCGCGCCGGGCGCGACGACCAGCGGCAGCATGCCGAAGATGCTCGTGGTGGCGCTCATGTAGATGGGACGGAGGCGGGTTCGCGTGGCCTCCAGGACCGCTTCGCGGCGCTCCATGCCGTGGTCGCGGATGTTGTTCAGCGTCTGGTGCACGAGCAGGATGGCGTTGTTCACCACGACGCCCACGAGGATCACGAAGCCCAGCATGGTCAGGATGTCCAGGGGCTGCGTGGCTATCAGCAGATCAACGAGCCGAAGCCCGATGATGCCGCCTGCTGCGGCCAGGGGCACGGTGAACATGATGATGAGAGGATAGATGAAATTTTCGAACAGAGCGGCCATGAGCAGGTAGGCGATGAGCGCTGCCAGCAGAAAATCCCACTGGAGCGTCTGCTGCGCTGCTTTCAGTTTGTCCGCAACGCCGCTCATGTCCACGCTCACACCGCGAAGGAGGCCCTGTTTTTCCAGCTCCGGCTTGATCTTTTCGTCGATCATTTCCATTGCCTCCTGGAGAGGGATGGTCATGGGCGGCGTGACCTGGAGCGTAAAGGTCCGGTTCCGCTCCAGGTGGCGGATCTCCGTGATGCCTGATGTGCGTTCCAGCGACGACAGCGATGAGACCGGCACGATCCTTCCGCCTGGCGTCGCGATCAGCGACGAGTGGAGCTCCTCGGGCGTGGAAGCGGACCGCTCGGAGGCCTTCACCACCAAATCGATCTTCTTCTCACCCTCCTGTTTGAACTCGCCCACCTTGCGGCCGTCCATGAATACGTCCAGGGCAATACCGAGATCGCGGGCCGTCATGCCTGAAGCGCGCAGCCGGTCCCGGTCCGGCAGGATCCGTACTTCGGGATAGAGCACTTCCAGGGACGGCACAGGCCGGACCTGCGCTTCGGGCATTTCCTTCTTTATCAGCCCGAACATGGTCCCGGTGGTCCTGATGATGCTGTCAAGGTCCTCGCCGCTCACATCCACCTCGACGGTGCGGGCCCTTCCCAGGCGGGTCTGGAAGATGCCTGCCTGGAGGCTCACGCCCATCATTCCGGGAATGCTGAAGATGGTCCTCGTGAAGAGGGGGAGGAGCTCTGCAACCCGCTGTTCGTCCTTGCTGATGGCGCCGAAGAACATGAAGGCGTCGGCTCCCACGTAGAACATGTTCTTGATGGGAGGATAGCCGTCCTTGCGCTCATAGTGCGGGCCCAGGGTCTCGAA
>JBBIHD010000223.1:0-4507 GCA_037447195.1 Nitrospirota bacterium
TCGAATACCTCGTGGGAAAGGGTGCCCTTGGCAGCGGGATCGAGCTCTTCCACGGCCCATTCCTGGGGCGTGAGGCCGTGGCGGTCAAGAAACCAGCCGAGCGGCGAGATCATAAAGGTCTCGATGGAGCTCGGGGACTCGGGCTTGGGCGAACCGTCATCGTACTTCCTGAGGATGAGCAGGTCCTGCCCGAGGCTGAGATCTTCCTTGACCATGCTGAGCGGCGGTCGGGGCTTCGCGGCCCGCGCGAACGCAATGCCGCGGGCCGCCTTCCTGCCCGCTTCCCTGTCGAGATCGACAAGAAGCGCGACGGGATCATCTGATCCCGCAACCAGCCGGGCCATGAAAGCGAGCGAGTCCGAGGGCTGGAGGGCCGCGCCCAGGGCGTCCCTCTTCGGAACCAGGAAGGTCGAGAACTCTGAGGCGGCTCCGAGCTGCCGGCGGAACAGCTTTCTGCGGCGCGCTGTCACATCGGCGCCTGTCTCAATATCATAATGCAGCTCGTCGGCCAGGAGGGAAAGATCGCTCTCGGAAAAGACCGAGGACCGGGGCGGCGACGCGGGATAGCGGCCTGATGCAAAACCGAGGACCAGAAGATGGCGCACAGGACGCCAGGGCTCCTCGTCCTCGGCGAGCACGGTGACTCCTTCCCTGCTGAGCTCGTTCTCTTCTCTTCCCGGCAGAGCGGACGGCGAGGCGATGGCAAGGAGTTGCTTCCACGGGACCTCGCCTGGCGCGGCCCGAAGCACCACCGCGATCGCGTCGGCAGCTTCGGCTGCGCGCTCGCGATGATCTTCTCCATCTTCCGGATCAGCAAGAAGCTGGACAAACTTTTGCAGGGCGCCGGCAAGCTGGCCAGGAGAGTCATCCGATTCCCGGATGAGGGCTATCATCCGACGTCCCGCTACGGTGAGATTCTCTGTCGTGAAATCATAATCGCCGTTCATCATTTGGGCGGCATAGGCATGGCCCTGCTGCGGGTCCCAGGGCATGAGCGGCGACGTGAGGAGCGAGGCAAGCGCCATGGCCGGCGCGGGTGGACGGCGGCAGAGCAGGAAGTGCAGGACCGCTTCCTTCCCGAGATCGCGGACCGGCTGGTCGAGGCGCAGGCCCGAGAGCGGCAGCCCGGCCAAGGTGAAGGCGTCCTGAACAGCGCGCGCGTAGTCGCGGTCTGCGGGCAGGAGCAATCCGACGTCCGACGGCTTGAGCGTCTTGTCCTGCTTCAACGCCTCCTGGACCATGCCGGCTGCGACCTCTGCTTCCTCCAGGTAATCCCGCACCGCGAGCCACTGGAGCGAATTGTCGAGCTTGACCGGCGCGGCAGCAGGTTCGAACAGGCTGTCCTGGACCGCGGCCAGCGCCCTGGGCCGTTTCTTCGACGGCGCGGAAGCGAGAGTTTCGCTCAAGAGGGCCTGAAGCTCCTTCTCCCTTGCTGAAGGAAAATCCTGTTCAATTTTTTCGATTACAACCTTCTGCCAGGCAGAGAGGCGCGGCAGGCTCTCGATGTGGTATACCGCTATGGAACGGAGGGCTTCAGAGGCCGGCGCATCAAGCAGGGTCCTGAGGGCCGCGAGCCTCGGTGGAAGGACCCGGCCCATTTTTTCATGGAGCAGCGCGAGATCGGCCAGATGCCTGCGTGCCCGTTCCGGCAGGATATTCTTCGTGTCAGGCGCGACCGCTCCCTTCGGCCCTGCGCCCTCGATCAGCATTGCAAGGCTCGATCCGAGGCTCGCGAGGGTCTCGTCCTTCGCGACATCTAAGCTCTTCGCCCAGAAGGCTTCCTTCATGCCCGCCGCAGCTTCGGCAAGCTCCTCCTGCCACTGGTCATCGGCTGCAGGCAGCAGGTACGCGCGCCGGGCGTGCTCGACCAGCTCCGTCCAGGCGCCGACGATCACGCCGAGCCGCGGCTCCCGCTCAGCCGTTGCGCGCCGGACCCGGCGGGCGGAAGCGCGGTCAGGAGTGAGGAGGAAATGAAGTGGGTTCATCTGGCCTTCTTCGGGTCAAGGATACGACCACTCGGCGACGTGCCGACTGGAAAACGACATCAAGCCGAACCAGTACTACTCCGCAGTCCGGGCAGAGGGCCGTGGGGCCCGGCCGGCGGTTCTCCCTGTCCGGCCACTCGTCTATCTCGACGCTCCATGATCTCTTACACGAGATCTTCCGGCCGCATGCCTTCCATCCAGCGTATATTGCGCTGTCCGGCGATGTCCACCGCAATCGCCGCAACGGACCACTTTACCGGGCGGTCCTTCGCCTGCTCGAATTCAATGGGGTCCTTTATCAGCCTGCCCAGGGCAATGACCTGGCCTTTGCGTTTGTCAAACCTGTCGTTCTTCGAGCAGAAAGCCAAGCCCATGTGGTAGATCTCGCCGTCCATCTGTATGACCGCGGCGACGATCCGGCCTTCGCCGCCCGGGCGGTATTTCAGGGTCCGGAACCGGACTACCGGGCCTGCTTCTTTGATCCGCCTTTTGAAGTTTTCTGTGCGCCTTTTCTCGTAATCCATACAGCCTCCAGTGTCGCAACATCACTACATTACCATAGGAGGCTGACAGCACTGTGTCGGCGGCATCTATTCTGATGCTAAAGCATTTGTCGTTATTACGGTTTCGCCCCTCCTCTTTATCCTCTCCCCGGGGGGGAGAGGCTTGGAAAAGGCAATGGCAGCGAGAGAGCGCGTGGATGGCGCCAGGCGTGAACTGGCTTGCACGTCTTCCCATCATCGTCATATGTGATGTGCGATGATATCCTGCCGCCCGGCTCACACGCTGCGCAATTGACTGATTATAGCATACCAGGCGGCCTTCAGAACACTATGGCCCTGCATGCCGCAGCGCCTGCAGGCTGCAGTCTTCCCTTTGCCATCCTTCTACCGTTCAGTGCGCTCACGCCTTTCCTTCGCGCCGTCTCTCCCATGCTTCAGCCCGGCCGGCCATGGCAGAACACCACGCATAGGGCATCGCTCGTGGGAGATAGAACCGTATTATTCGCTCGATGCGGGCGAAGTCCCCGGCTGAAAGGGTGTCCCGGTATTTTTCGATCGCCATCGTCCGGAGCGGCGGCTTGTCCGGGCTGTATCGAAGATACCGGTAGAGAAGACCGATCGATTCCCTTTGCGTCATGTCGGTCAACTCACGGATCAGCATCACGTGCTGCTCGCGGTACACGGGAATGCGGCAGGCTTCGGGCATTCCCCATTCATCAAGGGCGAAGACCGGATGATCTTCGATCGCCGCCGCATTCCCGGCCCGCCGCCGCACGTACTCGTCCACCAGGTCCTGACAGGGCGCCCACTTCGGCCCCACCGCTGCAATGAATGCCAGTTCTGCATGGGTCGAAGGCCGGATCGCATCACAGGCATAGCGAAGATGTTCCCGCTCTCGTTCCGTGAACTCAGAGTTATTGCGCCTGTTCTGCTCCGCAATGACCTCGCTGAGCAAGGGGTAGTAATCTGTCGTCTTTTCTTCGGCCGGCGCCGCCTTTCCCGCGAGCATGCCAAGTCCCAGCGAGCCAAGCAGAGCAATGAATCTGCGCCTATGCAGCATGTCGACCTCCCCGTCTTCCCTGTAAGCTCCCAAAAAGCGTAACTATCGGTTCTTATCATGCATACTACCTGCCGACGTTGACAGCACTATGTCAGTGGCCTGACAAAACGCGGCAAGGCAAGACGACACTGTTCAGGCAAAGTCACAGTAGTAAAAGTCGAGGAGACTTCCGTGTAAAACAGTGAACCGGAAAGCCAACTCTCAACGCCAATACTGACTACCGCACCAATAAAGAGGGGTATTCGAGCGGACAACTGCTTGAAATGCCAGTGGAAGGAATGGAGACTAAATGGCGGGGTGGGCGGGGCTCGGGGCCGCGATTTTCCCGACCTGTCGGGACGTTCTAACGTTCTTTCTTTGCCAGCTCCAGAAGAATATCTCTCCTATGCAGCGACTTCAATTCCCGCTCTCTTCTGACCGCCGACGCGCGGTCTGCAAACTCCTCGAGATACAGAAGCCTCCAGGGCCTTTTTGCTTTTGTGTATTTCGACCTGCCCTGATTGTGCCGCTGAAGCCGGCCTTCAAGGTCTTCGGTATGGCCTATGTACAATGATTGGTCGAAATCGCTTTGCAGAATGTACACGTGAAAGGGCATGTTGAAAATGGCGAGGTTAAATGGCGGGGTGGACGGGGCTCGAACCCGCGACCTCCGGCGTGACAGGCCGGCGTTCTAACCAGCTGAACTACCACCCCATAAACGAAAACGATACTTGCTGCTGCCGCGACCTTCCCGACCTGTCGGGACGTTCTAACCAGCTGAACTACCACCCCATAAACGAATCTGCTGCAAGGTTCCGCGCCTGCTCACCTGCGCATACAGAACCCGGAAGGGGAAATCCCTGCCGTCTGTGCCGGTCGCCACAGGCCGCCAGTCGGTTTCTATGGTGGGCGGAACAGGGATCGAACCTGTGACATCAGCCTTGTAAGGGCTGCGCTCTCCCAGCTGAGCTATCCGCCCG
>JBBIHD010000224.1:0-4487 GCA_037447195.1 Nitrospirota bacterium
TGTGAGAATATGGTTTTGGGGTCCTGAGTAGTTACGTGTTTTTTAAGTCGTTCAGTTCTTTTTTCAGCGCGTCGATCTGCAGCTGCAACTCAATGAGCTTGTCCGCAATAGGGTCGGGGATGTGGACATGGTCCATCAGGGCGTCTTCGGCAACGCGCTCATCCTTGATCCGCACGATCCTGCCGGGAATGCCGACGACAGTGGAATGGTCCGGAACATCCTGGAGCACAACGGCATTGGCTCCGATCTTGACATAGTCGCCCACCTTGATCGGGCCGAGCACCTTGGCCCCCGCGCCAACGACCACGTGGCTGCCGATGGTCGGATGGCGCTTGCCGCGCTGTTTGCCCGTGCCCCCGAGGGTCACTCCCTGAAAGAGCGTCACATTGTCGCCGATCTCGGCGGTCTCGCCGATCACCACGCCCATGCCGTGGTCGATGAATAGGCCCGATCCGATCTGCGCTCCGGGATGGATCTCGATGCCTGTCAGGAAGCGGGCAAGCTGGGAAAGCACCCTCGGCAGGAAGGGGACGCGCTTCTGCGAGAGCCAGTGGGCAAAGCGGTAGAACAGGAGGGCGTGGAAGCCCGCATAGGTCAGCGCGACCTCGATCTTGCTCGTTGCCGCCGGGTCCATCGACAGTGCCGCATGAAAATCTTTTCTGATCTTCCTGAATGTCTCGCGCATATCGTGCCTTGAATGTCAGTAATAAAGAGGCCGCGATGACGAGGCCCGTTTTCTTGTTTTCTATCCGTTACCCAAATCGTACGATAAAACGGTCTTCGTCACCATCTGCTGTTCCCGAAGGTATAAACTCCGCACTCCGAACTATTCCCTGAGCCACCCCGGCGGCACACCTGCCTTGCGGGCCTCCTCAGGAATGACCTCGGTGAGCATGCGCTTCGCTTCGTCGATCTCTTTCCGTGCCCGTTCGAGCTCCCGGTCTATCTCCCCGGCCCGCTGCCTCACCGCTATGGGCGCCAGTGCAGACGAGCCCCAGGCGGCAAAAAGCCCGTCACGCTCCTTTTGGAGCCTGTCATGCCGCTCTTCGGCATCGGCAAGCCGCCCCTTCCATTCGGCGATGCGGGACTGCCATTCCTCCTTGCGGGCCTCCTGGTCCACGACCGGCTCCGGCGCAGGCGGATAAAAAGGCGTCACAGCCTGCGCTGTATCCTCTTCAACAGGCCCGGTCGTTTCCAACTGCTTTGCTTTCGATCGATGCTTCTCCGGCACCTTGCCGAGGTGGTCGGTAATATGGACAACGCCCTTGTCATCGGTCCACTGGTAGAGAAAGTGCTTCTTCTTTTCATCGTCATCGTCCTGGGACAGGCCGGGTACCGCGATGCTCAAGCCAAGCAGAAGACTCAGCACGATAGCAGCGTACCGCATGGTCATCACCCCTTTGCCAGGGAACAGACCGCCTGGGCGGCAATGCCCTCTCCTCTGCCCGCAAATCCCAGACCTTCGGTGGTCGTTGCCTTCACATTTACTCGGGATACAGGGACCTTCACTGCCGCTGCGATATTCTCGATCATGGCGGGAATGTGGGGCGCCATCTTCGGCTGTTCAGCCACGATGGTCGCGTCGATGTTCTGCACCCGGAAGCCCTTTCCGGCGAGCAGGTCGTGAACGCGGCTGAGCAGGGTGAGGCTCGATATCCCGCGGTACTGCTCGTCCCGGTCCGGGAAGTGCTTCCCGATGTCGCCCAGGGCCGCGGCGCCCAGCAGGGCGTCGCAGACCGCATGCAGCAGGACGTCGGCGTCGGAGTGGCCCAGCAGGCCCTTCCCAAAGGGTATTTCCACGCCGCCCATGATCAGTTTCCTGCCTTCCACCAGGCGGTGGACATCATATCCTGTGCCGATCCTCATCTGCACCTTCATATGCCCATCGGGGTTCCGAACAGCAGCCATGAGAACGTCCTGCTCATCTTCCCTTCACGATCTCTTCCGCTATCAGGAGGTCTTCCGGCGTCGTGATCTTGATGTTCTCGTAGCTTCCCATGATCACGCGCACCTTGCCGCCTGCGCGCTCCACGAGCGCGGCGTCATCGGTCCCATAGAAGCCGTGATGATAGGACTGCTCATAGGCCTCGCGCAGCACGGCGGCCGGAAAGGCCTGGGGGGTCTGGATCGCCCAGAGCCTGCTGCGCTCCAGTGTGCTGAGCACCATGCCGCCGGCGTCCACTTCCTTTATCGTGTCCTTGAGCGGCACGCCCACGGTGACGCTCGTCCCCTGGCGCGCCAGGTCAACGGCGGACCGGATCATCTCCTGCGTCACAAAGGGCCGCACGCCGTCGTGGACCAGCACGACGTCGGTGTCCTGGTCCACCTTCAGCAGGCCCTCGTACACGGAGTCCTGTCGCTGTTTGCCGCCGACGACCAGCGTCCTGACCTTGGTGATATGATAATGTTCGATGATCCCGGCGAGGCAGCTTTCCATGTCCTCCCGGGAGAGGATCGGGATGATCTCGTCGATCTCAACGGCCCGCTGAAAGACGAGCAGTGTGTGGGCGAGCATCGGCTTGCCGGCCAGCGGCAGGAACTGCTTCGCCACCGCCTTTCCCATCCGCTTGCCCATGCCGGCTGCAGGTATGAGCGCCGTCGCCTTTGGCATCCCTTCTCCTGTTCAACTGCCGCTGTCCCTGCGAAGCCCTCTTATTTCCGGATGTTCTTGACGACCACCTTGAAGCGCTTTGACAAAGGAGCCTCCATGTCGATGGCAACACGAAGCTGGAAATCCTCGGCAGCGCCTGCCGCCTGGACGTTGAACGGCAGGACGATCTGCCCGTCCTCCATGAAGGGCTTCCCCAGGTCCACCTGCGTTCCCTTGTCCACGGCCTGTTCCAGGGCATCCATTTCGGGCCGCGCGCCGGCAAGATCGGCCTCGGGCAATGACGGCTCCTCGGCAGCCGCGCCTGCCGCAGGCGCCGCTTTTCCCGCCATGTCGCCCAGCGTAAGGTTGTGGCGGTCCGGGAACTTCTGCATGTCCTGCAGAACGAGCTTCGAAATGGCCGTAAAGGTCTTGAGCACGCCTTCGCCGTTCATGGCCACGGCGCCGAAGGAAGGCAGCTCCCGCCGGTTCAGGGCCGCATCCAGCTGGTCGACGGACATCACGTCGGGAAGATCGCGCTTGTTGTACTGGATGACCATCGGAAAATTCTCGAGATCGATCCCCTGTTCGCCGAAGTTCTCCTTCAGGTTCGCCAGGCTCTCCAGGTTCGAGTCCATCATGGCGCGCTGCGAATCGGCGACGAATATGACGCCATCGGCGCCCTTCAGGACGAGCTTGCGCGTGGCGTTGTAGAACACCTGTCCGGGAACGGTATAGAGATGGAACCGCACACGGTAATTCTTGATCGTGCCGAGCTCAACAGGCAGGAAATCGAAAAAGAGCGTCCGGTCCGTCTCGGTGGCAAGGGAGATCAGCTTGCCCCGCTGCGTCGGCGAGATGCGATGATAGATGAAGTGGATGTTGGTGGTCTTGCCCGAAAGTCCCGGGCCATAGTACACGATCTTCGCGTTGATCTCGCGGGTCGTGTGGTTCACGAGCGCCATGCCACATAATTGCATAAAACCGGCGGCATGTCAATAAGCGAGGGGCGCGGGGAGGGTTCAATAACTGTAGGCGATCCCGATGGAGGCAAGCGTATTTCCGATGCCCGGCGCGCTCCCCTCGGCCTCATAGCGCTGGCGGTCCCACCCCGCGAAGACATAGACCGTCCGCGTCAATGTGCGTTCCAGGAGCAGCGACAGGGTATGGGAGCGGGACGAGGAGCCGGCCGCATCTTCATACTGCCGGTACAGGAAGGAATAGCCCCCATGGAGGAACCAGGTGCGGTCCATTCTCAGCACGACCCAGAGGCCGGCGTTGTGGCCGTCGTAGGAATTCGCCTCATCGCGTGCATTCATGCGCTCGAAAGCGTACCACTGGCGGAACCGGAGGTGAGGCCGGACCTGCTGGAACAGATCAAAGGACGCGCCGATGGAACCGCCGTCACGGGCGTTGTCGTTCAGGTCCTTCATGCGCCCCACGGCGGTCAGGATCGATGAAAGCACTTCGCCATAGCGGCGGTACAGGCCGACACTGGCAAAACCGGCAACGCCGTTCAGCTCATCATAGGTGTTGTATGAATAGGCCTCGACACCGCCCTTGAAGATCACGTACCGCGTCGCTTCGGACAGCTCGGCATAGTTTCCGATCGTGGCCGAGACCGTAGTGAACACATCGCTGTCCTCGGCAGCACTTGAAGACGATGCAGCCAGATTATCATCGTAGGTCACCCGGATGCCTGCGTCCAGGATCATGCCCGCCGCCGCACTATGGGCTGTTGAAAGAACGACCGCAACAGCCAGCACTACCTGTCGAAAGGCCACTCGTAAAACCCCCGATCTGCTGGAACTCCCGGATGCCTGTCACGTATACTAAAAACGGCAGTTGGAACACGGATGAACACGGATATAATGCAAGCCCGCAGAGGGCATGGCGCATG
>JBBIHD010000225.1:0-4470 GCA_037447195.1 Nitrospirota bacterium
GTGGTCATGTGCGCCCTCCTTGCCTGACGTACATATGATAATATATTGTACGTCACATGTCAAGCTTCTTACCCGAGATAATAAAGCAAAGGCCGGAGCGGTTTTCTCTCCGGCCTTTATGTGAACAGTACGCCAGGCTGTGGGTCAGGTCCAGGCTGTTTCACTCATCACCTGATCCTTCAGGTCGCTTTACTTTTATATTTTCAACTTATCGTTTTTTTGCAAATAAGAAAAATCTTATTTGCAGCGGCTTTTGGGCGCGCAAGAAAGGTGACAAAAAACACAAGCTGTGTGCTCTCATAATTCATGAAGCAAACAAAAAGCCGGAGAAATTTCTCTCTCCGGCCAATCACGCCGCGTCCTTCAGCCGCGCAATCGCCCCATGCGCAGGGATATCCCTCAACCACTTGACGCCGGTGTCCTTGCAGGTGGGATAGGGCTCAAAGCGGCGCGGACCCTGCTATCTCGTTTTCTGCACGGTGCTCATGACGCCGCCTCCCATGTACCTCCGCCTTGCCATGATTTGATAAAAGATTTATCCGTCCTTGCGGCATGGATCACCGGCTCCATGAATTGCGCGAGCCGCTCCGTGACCTCTTCAAAACTCGAAGGCGCGGAGGTCAGGCCGCTTTTCGCAAGAAAGGCCCGCCACTGAGTCTGCTGCTCCCGGCGTGCGCTGAACTCGGGCGTGAGCGCCATGGGCAGGCCGTCAGGGATGGCGGTGCGCCTCCGTTCGAAAGTGGCCCGCAACGCCCCTGCGAGTAGATCGCCATTGAAGGCTTGGAACTGCGCCAGCATATACACGTCAAAAAAATCCCGCATGCGGCTGTTGTTTGGGCCGAGCAGCACCATGGCATGGACCTTTTCGGCAATGACCGTCTCCGGACGATAGGCCCGCAGCCGGGGCCGCGGCAGGTCAAGCAGGCTTGGGTAGTCCAGCCACTCCGGTTGCGGCGAGACCGCGTCTCCAAGACCGACATCCACCTGAACGCGAAGGCGGGCAGACCCGAGCTGGCCGCGCAGCGTTACGCGTCTTCCGCCGTAGGCGTCCTCGTCGCGGATCGCTGCGACCCGGATGGAGTCCTGGTGGTACGCCATGGCGTCCGGCTCTGCTTCCATGGCGCACAGGTCCCGAAAAATTGTGACCAGCGCTTCATCCGACAGGTCTCCAAAACCGAGCAGATCGGCATCGCGCGTCGGCCGGACCGTCTCGCCGAACCAGGCGAGCATGAGAAGCGCACCCTTGAGGACAAACCTCTGCGCATGCGGTGAGCGTGACAGCCGGTACAGAAAACGCTCAGTAGCATACCGTGTCAGCACAAGCTCGGTTTCCACGCCCAGAGACCGGGCATGCCTGACGAGGCGCGTATGCACCGACCGGGAAAGGCAACACTGGTCTTGGCGTTCATGCGACGAGGGCCTCCAGATACGGCTTCATGACGCGCTGGACACGACAAATCTTCGCATAGCGGTCCACTTCATCCATTGTGAAGCGGCGCTCCCGCCACGACTCTCGCAGGGCTTCAAGAGCAACGTCGAGGCCGATCTTGTTGCGGTATTTGAAAAGATCGGCAAGGGTCTTAGCAACGCTGTATATCTTCACCGGCTGCCCTTCGATATGGTGGATTTCAATACCCGCGGTGAAAGCTTTTCCGCTGAGGCTCACGATGCGAAGCTTTGGGTAGCTCACCTTCGGGCGGCGGGCGCGCCGGTTAATGGCAAGCCAGACGTGGGGAGGGAGCTGGGTGCCTATGTTATGAAAGCTGAGCGCCGAGAGAAGGCAAATCACGCCGTGAGGCACGGAGCGAGCGACCACGGCGAAGGAGTAATGCTCAGTTACCGGCTGCTCCGGATAACGGTATTGTCCCCGGGCGATGCGCTCAACAGCGCCCTGCCGGACAAGCCGTGTAAGAATCTGGCTGTGAATGCCCTCCCGGGCCGCCTCTCCAGCGGTGAATATACCGCGTTTCCGCGCGAATTTGAGCGTTTCGTTGACACGTGAGCGCGCCATGTGTGAAATTGTACACACTTATAAACAAATGTCAACAGTTTCACACAGGCTTCGCTATGAAAATGAAACAACAAAAAAGCCGGAGAAATTTCTCTCTCCGGCTTTCCCGTGGTCGTTCCCAGCGGCCGATCACGCCGCGTCCGTCCCTTTCCCCGTCATCAGCTTCGCCACGGACCGGGCAAAGGCCGCCGGGTCCTTGATCTTGGAGCCTTCGAGCAGCAGGGACTGATCATAGAGCAGGTCGATATACTCCTGCACCCTGTCCTCGGCTCCGCTGGTGAGCATGCTGTTCATGGTCTCGAAGACCGGGTGGTTCGGATTGATCTCGAGAATGCGCTTCTGCGCGGGCACGTCCTGGCCCATGGACCTGAGCATCTTCTCCATCTGCGGGTCCAGCCCGCCTTCGTCCGCCACCAGGCAGGAGGCCGAGTCCGTCAGCCTGCCGGAGAGCCGCACGTCCTTCACCTCGTCCTTCAGCCGCTCCTTGAACTTCGCGAGCAGCTTCTCGAACTTGCCCTTCTGCGCCTCTTTCTCGGACTCCGTGGCCTTGTCCAGGCTCACATCGCCCTTGATCACGTTCTTGATCTTCTTGCCCTTGTACTCTGACAGATCAAGCATGATGAGGTCGTCGATGTCGTCGGTCAGCACGAGCACTTCGTAGCCCTTGGTGCGGAAGGCCTCGAGGTAGGGCGACTGCAGGATGTTCTCGTCAGGCCTGCCCGTGATGTAGTAGATGGCGTCCTGGGCGATCGGCATGTCCCGCACATAGTCGGACAGGGTCGTATGCTTTCCGGACTCTGTTTTCGTCGACGAGAACAGCAGGAGATCGGCGATCTCCTCTTTCCGGCCGGCGTCGAAGTGGATGCCCTCTTTCAGCACCCTGCCGAACTCCTTGTGCAGCTTCTCGTAGGACGCGGCATCGTTCTTCTTCATGTCCGCAAGGGCGTCCAGCACCTTCTTGGTGACGCTCTTCTTGATCACGCCGGTCTGGCGGTTGGACTGCAGTATCTCGCGCGACACGTTCAGCGGCAGGTCCGACGAGTCCACCACGCCGCGCACGAAACGCAGGTACTCGGGCAGCAGCTCCGGGCAGTGGTCCATAATCTGGACGCGCTTCACATAGAGCATGGGACCGATCTTGAAATCGCGGTACAGGATGCCGTAGGGCGCGTGCTGCGGGATATAGAGCAGGGCCGTGAACTCCGACGTTCCCTCGGCGCGGTAGTGGATCACCTTTGCCGGGTCCGTATAGTCGTGGGACACATGCTTGTAGAACTCATTGTACTCTTCGGGCTTGATCCCGGCGGGGTCCTTCAGCCAGATGGCCTTGCGGGAGTTCAGGGTCTCTTCTTCCGTTGTCGTGACCTTCTTGTCCTTGTCCGCAGGGTCCGCCTTTTCCCGCGTGATGTCCATCACCACGGGATGCTCGATGTAGTCCGAGTACTTTCTGACCACGTCGCGGAGCTCCCATTCCTGCAGATACTTCTTGTCGTCGTCGCGGAGATGGAGGACCACGTCGGTGCCCGGCTTGTCCCTCGTCGCGTCGTCGATGGTGTAGGTCCCGTCAGCCGTGGACTCCCACCTCGTCGCCTTGTCCGTCTTTTCCGTTGCCTTGCGCGTCAGCACGGTGACGCGGTCCGCCACCATGTAGGCGGAATAGAACCCCACGCCGAACTGGCCGATGAGCCCCGGCTTGTCCTTCTGCGACGCGTCCTTCAGGGCCTGCATGAACTCCCGGGTGCCTGAATGGGCGATCGTCCCGAGTTCGGCAATGACCTCTTCGCGGGTCATGCCGATGCCGTTGTCGCTGATCGTGAGCGTGTTCGCGATTTCGTCCGGGATGATCCTGATCTTCCACTCCCCGCAGGCCTCCAGGATCTCCCGGTTCGTGAGCGACTCGTGGCGCGCCTTGTCGATGGCGTCCGAGGCGTTCGAGATCAGTTCGCGCAGGAAGATCTCCTTGTGCGAATAGAGGGAGTGGATCATCAGGTTCAGCAGTTCTTTTACTTCGGTCTTGAACTCCATCTTTTCAGCAGCCATGGCTACACCTCGTAAATAGGATCGAAGATATCAATACAACCTTGAACACGGATAGATCAAATGCCTCTCAAAGCGCAAAGACGTTTTCTCGCGGAGACGCAGAGTTCGCAGAGAGAAGCACAAAGAAAACTTTGAACACGGAAGATGCGGATCTATCCGGATCAACACTGATAGATCGGGTCGATCAAAACCTTTGAACCGCGAAGGACGCAACGGACGCGAAGGAAAACCATAAGGACTATTGCCCGCAGAGAAAAGCTTAAAAAATATTCCGGGTTTTGTGTGGGTAATGCCCGGCCCGTGTACCTGTTTAGCATCGCCCCTATGCGGGACCCGGGTAAAAGCTTTTCAAGCTGTTGACCTGCTACCCATGCGAACATTCCCGTCATGCGACCGAGTCCGAGGGTTAAGCATTTCAG
>JBBIHD010000226.1:0-4464 GCA_037447195.1 Nitrospirota bacterium
GCGCCCGATCATGGTGCGCAGGTCGAACTCGTGGCGGCCCGAATCCAGGGCCGGGTCCGTGAGCATGGAAATGCGGATGAACTTGATCTGATCGAGAACCGAGTCGTTGTCGTTGCGGCGTCCACCGCGGGTGCGCGGCTGCCCGCCGAGGTTGACGTGAAAGCGGAGTTTGTCCTTCTCGTCGGAATGCAGGGGCTGGATGGCGTCATTGGGGCAGACCATGGTGCAGGTGCCGCAGCCCACGCAGGCCTGATGCGGGGCCGTGCGCTGCCGGATGCCGTAATAGACCGTGTGCTGGTTCTCGGGCTTGTTCCTGAATCCGGCCGGGACGGTCACGATGCGCTTGCGGAACGTGCCCAGTTCCAGGGACTGCATGGGGCACACGGCGCAGCACTGGCCGCAGAGGGTGCAGCGGTCCTTGTTCCACTGGATCTGCCAGGGCAGGTCCTTGATGCTCAGTTGTGAAGGGGTAATGGCTGCGACTGCCGACATACTCTGACCTCCTGGCGGTCCGGGCCAACGATGGCCGAATCCAGATGCATGGGTTGGAAATCCTTGGACTTGTCACGATCGGGAATGGCCAGGCCGCAGATCTCGGACGAGAACGCATACAGACCGGGCCGGCCGCCGACCACTCCGGGACGCAGCTTCTTGCTGTCCTGGACCATGAACATGGATTTGTCCGGCAGACAGCCGATGACGCAGTTGGGACCGTCGATGATGAGCCGCCGGCAGATCTGCTTCAGTTTGCTCAGGAAGTCCTTGTTGGCATGATTCTTCATCTCGTGGTCCTTGAGGGGCGTGATGATGTGCTTGTAGGCTTCGAAGGGCAGGCCGAGCCTGCGAATCGTGTAGTGCAGAATGTGGGTGAAGACCTCGGAATCGGAATTGTAGCCCTCGTAGCCGGGCACGCCCTGGCCCATGAGGTAGTCGCGGATGGGCACGAAGGCCGTGTTCTCGCCGTTGGTCATGGTGCTGATCCCCTCGATGAAGAAGGGGTGGCAGGCGTAGAGATTGATGGCGTAGTTGGTGTTCTGCCGCCCCTGGGCCAGCACGATCTTTGCCGAAATGTCCGATTTGTCCAGACCGAAGAACTCGCCAACGGCAAGCGGGTCGCCCACTTCCTTGAGGGTGAGCACGTCGGGATAGAAGGAAAAAACAAAAATGGAACCGTCAGGCTCTCCGATCTTCCGGATGGCGAGCCGCGTGTTCATCAGCAGGTCTTCCTTCTCTTTCCAGGGCCGGTCCTTATAGGACGCGGGGTAGTCATAGACCTTTGCTATGTAGTGGTCTCTCCGCTCGATGCCGGTAACCGCTTTTATTATAGGGCTCCAGACGAATTTCTCGCTGAAGCCATGCAGCTTCATGTATTCATCGAGCATTCCGAGGCCGCTGTGCGAGCAGATGGCCGAGAGCACCGGATACCCCTTGAACTCCTCGAAGGGCCCGCCCAGGTCCTTCAGCATCAGGCCCAGGCCCGAGCCGTCGTGGCCTTCTTTCATGGTCTCGAGGGCAAGCACGGCTTCGAAAGGTGAGATAAATTCGCTCGACGTGATGGCGCTTAAACGGCACATGATCCGCTCCTGAAAGGCCTTTTCCGTGGCCCGGAAGCCTTCATTTGGAGAAAAAAATACCCCTCTCCGCGAGGGGGGATTGTACACGGCAATCGTTTGCCGAGTGATAAAAATACACCTGCCTCGGTCCGGTGTCAAGATTATTTTGAATCAGCGTGGTTGACGGAAGCAGACCGGGACCGGAGAGGAGCGCGAAAAGGGAGGTTCAGCAGATCGGTCTGGTTTTCGGTATTAGTGCCGAAAGAGCTCTGTCGAGCGCGTAAGGTTGGAATACTCTACCAGCGAAGACATGGCCTTGCTCATGGTGGGAATGCCCTGCTCCTCAAGTACGGCAATGGGATTCAGCCCGCCCACAACGGCTACACCGACCTTGTCCAGGCCCACGGGGACCTCCAGGAAGGGCTTGTTCGGCTGTCCCATCAGCAGGATGCCGCGTATGCCCTTGGCTGCCATATCCTTTGCGACCTTCTTCGCTTCGTCCAGGCATACCACGGGTATTTCCCGGAAACTGGCCAGCACCTGGCCGGAGCCGGTACGAACAGCATCGAACACGGCTGTCATACCGCTTTTTATGAAGACCTCAAGGGGGTCCAGCGATGAGCCTTCATAGCTGATCAGGGACACGAACCTCGTCGGTTTTCCGTCGGCTATCTCAAGCACGCCGCCGAAACGGGACGCAACCGGTATGCCTGCCTTCAGAAATATGCCATTGACCGTTACGCTGCAAACGGTCCCGATGCCGACCTGGCCCTGCGGGACCTGGATGGAACCGATGCTCTCCCCGCTGTGCGCCATCACGAGCCGGTCGCTCATGACATAGGGAGACCGGAAGACCGGGCTGAGCAGGCGCATGGCCTCCTTCAGATGCTTCTTCGCGAAAAAGGAGATGTTCATGATAACATCGCCCCGCAGCGTCTCCCGGTCCAGCGTCGTGAGGTAGGACAGGGTCTCGATCTTGCTGATCACGAATCCCACCCGGTCCGACACCAGGCTGCTGGTGAGCTCTTCCCTGCCCTTCGCCGTGATCCGCCGGCCTTCCTTGCCGAAGACCGTGGTGAATCCCCGCCGATCGAGCATCTTCAGGTAATAACGCACCGTCCGCTCCGTCAATTCGATGCCGTGCATCTTGAGCTGCCGGGCGAGGTCCCGGGAGCCCATGATCGTAGCTGAACGGTCGAGAATCTTGAGAATGGCGTGCAGTTTTTTATTCATGAACGCTCCCTGGGTGATCATACCGGTCTTGCAATAGTCAGTTACGAATCAAAATCTACTCAAAATGGCAAGAAAATATCAACGCTTTATCACGAATATCACGAAACGGACGAATTGCACTAATAAAACCAGGAGCTTGTGTGTTCTTCGTGGCATTCGTATCCTTCGTGGAATTCGTGTTTGCCTGTTGATTTAGTGTTCCGGCTTGTCCGGGTTAGGGAATAAACCCCGTTGTTTTTGACGTCCTTGCATCCTTCGCGCCTTCGCGGTAAATAGTACCGCCCCACTCCGGAGTTGGCATTTTAATGATCTACCCCAGCAGGATGCGCTCCGCCTCTTTCATGTCCGACTCCATCACATAGGGTATGCCCGTCACTTCCGCGCACTCCTTCGTGAGCGACACAAGATCATTTCGTTCCAGATGCTTCAGGCCGAATTTCCGGGCCCCCGCCATGATCTGCTGCAGTCCCAGCTTCAGCCGGTCGCAGAAAGTGTACATCCCGATGGCGCCGAAGGGCAGCTTCGCTATGTCCGTGCCGTATTTCGCCTTCAACGCTTCGTACGTGATGAAGATGCGCTCCGGCACGTCGCCGTACTTTTTGATCTCCAGGGGGAGCTTCTCTTCCCGGCTCCAGGCATGGATGTTCCTGCCCACGAATGCCGGTATCATGAGCGCCCTTCCCATGCAGACGGCCTTGAAGAACGGCGCGCCGATGGCCAGGGCCTTGAAGATATGGTCCTCGAGCGAAAAGCCGCCGGCCATTGCCAGATGGGGAACATGCCTGCCCTTTGCCTTGAGCTGGGACGCGAACTTGTACGCTGCCGCCTGAAGATAGATCGTCGGTATGCCCCATTCGTTCATCATTCTCCAGGGGCTCATGCCCGTGCCTCCGCCTGCCCCGTCGATCGTGACCATGTCGACGCATCCGTCCGATGCGAACCTGAGCGCCCGCGCGAGGTCCGTCATCCGGTAGGCGCCTGTCTTGAGGGAGATGAACTTGGCACCTGCGTCCCGGTAGTGCTGCACCGCCTTCACAAAACCCTCGTGTTCGACCATGCCGAGCCGGGAGTGGCGCTCGAACTCCCGGAACTCCTCTTCCTTGAAGGCCTTCACCACCGTAGGATCTTCCGGGTCAGGAAGAACGATATAGCCGCGCTCTTTGAGTCCCCGGGCCCGTTCGAGCGATTTAACCTTCACCTCGCCGCCGATGTTCTTCGCGCCCTGACCCCATTTCAGCTCCACGCACTCGACGCCGAGCTTCTCGATGGCGTATTCAGCCGAGCCGAGCCGGGTGTCTTCTACGTTCTGCTGCAGGAAAATGGCGCCCGACCCATTATACCACTCCATGAAATGGCGGACCCGCCGCTCCATCTCGGGAGACTTCACGACCCTCCCGTTCCTGAACTCCGCCTGGGGGTCCATGCCTGCGATATTCTCTCCGATGACCACGACGATGCCGGAGATGGCGCCCCCTGCCGCAAGTCCTTCCCAGTTGTCCTTTGCAATGTCCGTGGAACCAAGGGCTCCCGTAAAGATCGGCAGACTGAGCTTGATCTTGTGCTTGAAGCCGATCTCGGTCTCCGTGGAAACAGCCGGAAATACGGCTTTGTCAGGATCAGGAGCAACACCGACGGCGCCCACGCAGGGGCCCTGGATGTTCAGATGGGAATAATCAAC
>JBBIHD010000227.1:0-4454 GCA_037447195.1 Nitrospirota bacterium
TTAACGATGTCGTGACCCTTTTTTGAGTAAACGATGTCCTGAACCTTGTCAACTATTCCCTTTCCGAACACCGGCAAGGTTCAGTGTAACCATCGCAGGTGGAACTATGAATGTTCGCAATATTACACTGAAAAAACCCATGGAATTCCTGCCGCTTGAAAAAGCGATCCTATTCTTTCTGAAATCTAATCGCTTTTGCTGACCTTTTAGTTTTAATCAAATGGAAGGGCTGCGACATTGCAGTGGTCACCATCGCGTCAGGAGCAGGTACGCGTTCAGCATAGGTTACAAATAGATTATCAGAATTTTCTGCAAGGCCCGTAACCCAGATCTCATATCCCCCGGAAACCTGCTCTCCGGAAAAAACCACAATGACCATATCGGCATCGAAATTTATCGCGGGCACCTCGGCAGGAGGGAATGTTCGTGATGTATGTTCTGCCCAAAAGGCTTCCCACGCGGCCTGATCAGAGATCGCAGCCTTTCGATCATCAACAATCCCGCTGCTATATCCTTGATCGATCGTCGTAAATACAACAGCATCACCTGCCGATGTGCTGCCACAGGCAAAGAACAATGATGTAGTCGCAAGAATAAAGACCAGAAGCACCTTATGATGTGGCATGGCTTTCCTCCTCCCTGAGAGCGGCATCGATCCGGAGCAATTCCTCTTCGCCATATCAGTCAGCTTTTTTCAGCAAGCAACCGTTCGATCTGCGCGATCTTCTCGTTGAATTCCCGGCATTCCTGGTCGAACTCCTCCTGCAGGTTCTGCGCCTGTGTGGCGCCGATGTGGACCGAAGTCCTGCCGAAGGTGAAGGAGTGCGTGTCCTCGAGATCGCAGAGATTGTCCTTCAGGCGCTTCAGCTCTGCCTTCAGTTCGTCGATGGTCATTTCTTCGAATTTCTTTTCCATGCCTACCTCTCGAAGAAAAATTCATTTACAGCGATACGTCAAGACCCGCCACGGAGGCACTGAGACACGGAGTTAGAACCTCAGCGAATTGCCGTGTGTCGTCTGTGCCCGTCAATGAACTAATGCAATGCTTTTAGATACGTAAGCGCATCGTCGCGCGTCGTGAACTCTCCCTGGGCCTGGCGGGCCTTGAGGTCTTCCAGGATGTCCCGGAACCGGGGCCCAGGCTCGAACCCCAGATCGATCAAGTCCTGTCCCGTCACGAGCGGCTGCGCCTCGGTCTTCAGGAACTTCCCGTAATAATACTCGAAAACGACGGCCATGGGCCGCTCCGTGTCGGTGAACTTCTCCTTCGGCATGGCCTCGGCAGTGGCGCGCGCATCAGCCTGGGCCAGGATCAGGCTCTCGGGCAGGTTCGCCTTGAGGTCCCGGCAGTAGCGGTACAGCGCGTTGCGGCTCGGACCTGACGGCGTGGCGAGATTGAACAGCCGCATATGATACTTGATGACCGACGTTGCCGCCGCTTCCGCTTCCCGTGACAGCCGGAAACGCCGGCATATCTCCTGGGCCTTGCCTGCGCCGAGATTGTCATGGCCGTGAAAGCGCACATGGCCGTCCTTCTCTGTATAGGTATCGGGCTTCGCAATATCATGCAGCAGGCAGGCGAAGCGAAGCGCCGCCTTCCGGGGAACGAACTGCTCGAGCTGCTCTTCAAGATGGCTGAGGATTGCCTGCCAGTGCTCAGGCACAAGCCCTGCCAGATCGTCCATCACGCCGTCCACATGCCCCACGGTCTTGAAGGTGTGGGCCAGCACATCTTCCTTGAGATAGGCGCCGGGCATGAACCCCCGAAGCGGGTCCAGTTCGGGAATGAGCGGGGCCAGCAGGCCGAGGGAGTCCAGCAGCGCAAGGTGCCTGTCGGCGCGGGGCAGCGACAGGACCTGGAAAAGTTCGTCACGGATGCGCTCGGGCGACGGTTCGATGATGCGTTTCGCCCGCTTCCTGATCTCCGCGGCCGTTCCGTCTTCGATCCGGAAACCGAGCGAGGCCGCGAACCGCACAGCCCGCAGCAGCCTGAGCGGGTCGTCATCGAGCACCTCAGGACTGACTGCCCGGATGAGCTTCCGGCCCAGGTCATCCCGCCCCCCGAACAGGTCTATCACGCCCTCTGTTGAACCCGTTCGGACGAACTTCGCGAGGTCCAAAGCCATGGCATTCACCGTGAAGTCCCGGCGGGCAAGATCGGCCGCAAGGTCCGGGCCGATGAAATCGCCAAAATCGAACTGGATCAGCCGCCCCTCGTCATGCTTCACCACGCGGGTCATCTTCCGGTCCTCGTCGAGGACGAAGAAGCTTCCGCTGATCGAGTCAGCGAAGGCTCGCGCACTGAGCTCCGACCGGGATGGCATCACAAGGTCTATGTCCTTGAGGTCCTTCGACCCGAGCAGCAGGTCCCTCACCGAACCGCCCACGAGATAGACAGGCTGCGGGGCCAGCGATATGAGCTGCGCGAGATATGTGGTCTGGGTTTGAACCATGAGAGAAAAGCAACGCGACTTTTCAGGAATGCGACGATATCGCAGCGGAATAGTGCATCGGCCTCACGATGTGAGCAGGTCCCGGAGCTGCGATTCATCCCACTCTTTCGTGATCACCACCTCGCCGATCCTCTTCGGCAGGATGAATTTCACCTTCCCGCCTTCGGCCTTTTTGTCGACCTGGATCGTGTCGAGAAAGGCCTGGACCGCGTGCTGCCTGCTCAGGGCAGAGAGGTCCGCGGGAAGACCGTAGGCCTTCACAAGCTTTTCCACCCGCTCGGCCACCGAAGCGCTGCACAGCCCGGTCCGGTGGCTCAGGCGCGCAGCATAGACCATGCCGATAGCGACGGCGTAGCCGTGGCGCATGGAATAGTTCTCGAGCGTCTCGACAGCATGGCCCACGGTATGACCGAAGTTCAGGATGGCGCGCAGGCCGCCTTCGCGCTCGTCCTTGCCCACCACCTCCGCCTTGATCTCGCAGGAGCGGCGCACGATATGGGTGAGGGCCTTCGTGTCGAGGCCCAGGATCTTTTCGCGCTCCCGCTCGAGATAGTCGAAGAGATCAGGGTCGGCGATCACGCCGTACTTGATCACCTCGGCCATGCCCGCAAGAAGCTCCTCCTTCGGCAGCGTCCTGAGCACCGAGAGGTTGATCTGCACGTGCCGGGGCTGGTAGAAGGCGCCGATCATGTTCTTGCCCATGGGGTGGTTCACGCCCGTCTTGCCGCCCACGCTGCTGTCCACCATGGCGAGCAGCGTAGTGGGGACCTGGACGAAAGGAACGCCGCGCTGGTACGTGGCCGCGGCAAAGCCCGTGAGATCGCCGATCACCCCGCCGCCCAGAGCCACGAGGGCCGACTTCCGGTCGAAGAGGTTCGTCAGGAGCGCCGTATAGATGTGGTTCGCCCAGTCGAGGGTCTTGAATTCCTCGCCGTCGGGTATCTCGACGGACATCACCATGAAGCCGGCGCCCTTCAGGCCGTCGATCACGGGCCGGCCGTGGAACGGCTTCACCGTGGGATTCGTCACCAGCGCCATGCGCTCGCCGAACCCGAAGCCTTTCAGCCGCCCGCCGAGCGCGCTCAGCGATGCCCCGATCTCGATGTCGTAGCTCCGGTCTCCCAGCTCAACCTTGACGACGTGCATGCTTCACCCTGTCCTTTATCTCGGTGATGATATCCTCGACGGAACGGTCCGAGGTGTCGATGACCAGATCGGCCTGACGATAGAATTGTTCCCGGGCATCGAGCAGCTCCCGGATCTTCCCCTTCGGGTCCGGCACCTGCAGCAGCGGCCGGTGGGTCTCGTGCCTGATCCGCTCAAAGACCACCTCAGGCCGGGCTGTCAGGCAGACTGTCAGTCCGCCCTTCCTGAAGGCTGCGCGGCTCTCCTCGCGGATCACGGCGCCGCCGCCTGTGGAAACGACCTGGTTCTCGCCTGACAGGACCTGCCTGATGATGCGAGCTTCAACATCGCGGAAAAAGGGCTCGCCCTTCTTCGCGAAGATCTCGGTGATCGTCGTCTTCTGGTCCGCTTCGATGCGCTCGTCCGTATCGACAAAAACGTATCCGAGGTCCTTTGCGAGCCTCGTGCCCACGCTCGTCTTGCCCACGCCCATGAAACCTGTGAGGATGATGTTCTTGATCATAGTCAATGAATAATGACCTCGTAAAAAGTCAAAATCCACCAGGTCGACACAGAGACGCGGAGAAAAACGTCTTGAAAATTTAAGGGTTTTCTCTGTGCCCTCCGTGACTCTGTGGTTACATCTGAGTTTTTACGATTTTATCAATGAATGATTCGCTGTAAAAAAGATTGAGAGCTACTCCCTGGGACCCTCGGCCGCAAAGCATGCCATGAAGATTCCCTTCAATCCGGTCTATAACCCAAAGATGATGCAAATTTCAAAATTCGGAGAGCTGTGCAGGGAACAAGGAATGCATTCCGCATTCCGCATTCCGCATTCCGCATTCCGCATTCCGCATTCCGCATTCCGCATTC
>JBBIHD010000228.1:0-4448 GCA_037447195.1 Nitrospirota bacterium
CCCCTTTTTTATTGTGCGGACCATGCATTCATCGCGTTATCGGCACGTTTAGCCTGAATTCAGCTTGAAATTTGCTGCAGGCATGGTATTATTCCAAACACATGTTTGCCAGGGACCTGCTCCAACGGGCCGGCTGCGCGCCCGATATTATCGCTCACTGCGAGGTTGTAGCCGGCAGGGCCGATGCCATTGCCCGAAAGGCCCGCATAGCGATCGACCGGGACCTGGTCAGCCTTGGCGGCATGGTGCATGACATAGGCCGGTCGCGGACCCATGGTCTTGATCATGCGCTTGCAGGCGTCGAGGTGGCGCGCAGCCTGGGGCTTGACGGGCCTGTCCTTGCCATTATTGAGCGGCATATTGGCGCAGGCATAACGGCTGCCGAGGCGCGCAGGCTCGGCCTGCCCGAGCGGGATTATCTTCCCCTAACGCCGGAAGAGAAGATCGTTTCCTATGCCGACAACCTCGTCATGGGAACCACGGTCGTGGACTTTGAGCGGGCCCTGGAGCGGTTCCGGGGCCTGCTTGGGCCGGACCATGAAGGGGTGGGGCTGTTCATCAGGCAGCATCAGGAGATCGTTGGCTGGACGGGATGAATTTGCGAAGAGCTTTTGGACACGGATAAACACGGATAAACAGGGAGGCCATAACCAAAATCTGCCACTAAGGCTCGCCCCGCCCCGTCTCAGATAAACAGGACGCTGGACGGGGAAGGCTCGAAGAAAGACTAAGCAAAGGCCTGGACTTGCGCCTTTCTTTGCGACCTTAGCGTCTTTGCGAGAGACGCCTTTAGCTTTTGAATTGATTCACGCCTTGCTAAACATTTGTGCTAATTGCCACGCTGTAAGGAGAACCAGCATTATGGAAGACAGGGACATGGATGGACTGGACGTCGTAAAAAAATCGAGGAACAAGAGCGATACGGTCGTGCCGGTGAAGCTGACCGGGAAAAGCCGTCTCACTTTCAACTGCCACCCGGGGGTGAAGTGCTTCACCGCCTGCTGCAGCAACGTGAACATCGCGCTGCCGCCCTACGACCTGATGCGCATCAAGAAGCGGCTGGGCATCACAACGGCCGAATTCATCGAGAAATACGGGGAGATCGAGATCCTGGAAAAGACGCTGCTTCCCGTGGTCACCATGCGCATGCGCAGCGACGAGAAGCGGAGCTGCCCCTTTGTCACGGAAAAAGGATGCTCGATCTATGAGGACCGTCCGAACATCTGCCGCTACTACCCCGTGGGCATGGCCACGCTGCGCAAGCAGGACGCGGAAAAGGGCAAGGATGAGTTCTACTTCATGGTCAAGGAAGACCACTGCAAGGGCTTCGAAGAGGAAAAGCTGTGGACCGTTGACGAGTGGCGGGCGGACCAGCAGGCGGACCTGTATGATGAGATGAACCGGGGCTGGATGGAGGTCCTGATCAAGAAGAAATCCTTCGGCCAGCATGAGTTCCCCGACCGCAAGAACGAGCTTTTCTTCAAGATCAGCACGGACCTCGACTATTTCCGCATGTTCGTCTTCGAGAGCAGCTTCCTCGATATCTTCGACGTGCCCGCCGAGCAGGTGGAGAAGATGCGCACCGATGACGTGGAGCTTCTGAAGTTCAGCTACGAGTGGCTGAAGCACGCCCTCTTTGCCGAGGAGACGATGGAGCTGCGGGACAACGAGGAAGTGGCGCGGCGGAAGTCGAAGATCGAAGCGGCGGGCAGCAAGAGAAAAGCGGAGTCAGGCGCGAAATAGCCCGTCCCGCTGTTATGAACCTAAAAACGGCAGTTGGAACACGGATATAATGCGGACCCGCAGAGGGCATGGCGCATGGAGCAGAGGGTATAGACGCTATGCGCTTTGCTCTATGCTTCTTTACGCGTTCATTCGCGGCTAAATGCTTTTTTCAGGATGAACGGTCTCAAAGGAGCACCGGCGCAAACATAAATCTCCCGAACGCTACGTTGCCGCTCCGCGCTCCAGGGCCGCGGAAAGCTCCTGATAGATGATGTTCCCGATATGGATCCCCTGGTCGATGAATTCCGGGCCGTACCGCTGTCCGGCGGCGGTCCGGAAGGTCTCCTTGATCTGCTCTATCCCCTTCATTTTTTCCCTGAATGAGCGGTGCAGCGCCTCGGGCGGGGTGCTGTTCGCCTCGACGATGAGCCAGAGCGTGGTCGCAAAGTTCTCGGGCCCCCAGCGCAGCTTGTCCGCATCATAGAGCGCGTCGCTCACGAGCCTGCCGGCCCTGTCGTCGGGGTTGCGGAATTCCTTGAAGGCCTCGTGGTTCCTGATGGCCGTGGCGATGTATTCCCTGTGGCTGCTGTCCATGCCCGCGGCCGAAAGGATCCGCTCCGCCTCGATGCTGCCCAGGAGGGCATGGTTCTGCTCGCGCCGCTTGATATCATGGAGCAGGCCGGCGATCGACGCTGCAAGGCACAGGGGGCCCAGGTCCTTCGCCGCAAAGCCCAGCGAGGGCCCTTCGATCGCCGCGAGAACGCCGGCGTCGCGCGCCACGGCTTCGCAGTGGCACATGCCGTGGGCGCACTCCAGGGCCGATTCGTCCATGGATGCCATGACGCGGCGGATCATGCTGTGCGTCCGCAGGCGTTCTTCGGAGCCGCGGATCAGCTCGGCATGCTCCGCATACAGGGCGGGCACCGGCATGCTGCGGGCCGCATCCTGAGCGGTCCGCTGCAGTTGCTCATACAGGCGGTGAGGCATAGTCATCATCATAAACAGGGGCCTTTCGCCTGTCAAGGCGAGAATTCGTCCGGATATTCACCACAAGCTGCGGGCCTTGCACGCATCACCTGTTGGGGAAATTCGTCGCTTCAGCTTCGCTATCTTCGGATTGACATTCTTTTGGAACTTGCGGTAATATGGGCCTTGCTTTATGAAAGGAGCATCCGTGACCGACATACACAGTGAACGTATCTTGATCCTTGATTTCGGGTCCCAGTACACCCAGCTCATCGCACGCCGCGTGCGGGAGGCCAAGGTCTACTGCGAAATATTCCCCTATAACGCCGGGCTTGACAAGGTAAAGGCCTTCCGGCCGAAGGGCCTGATCCTGTCCGGAGGTCCGTCGAGCGTCTACGACGCGGGCGCGCCGCTCATCGACAAGGCGCATCTCGGGCTCGGTGTTCCGGTCCTGGGCATCTGCTACGGCATGCAGCTTTTGACGCATATCCTGGGCGGGTCGGTCGCCAGGTCGCAAAAACGGGAATACGGCAGGGCCGACCTCCGCATCGACAACCCTGCCGGACTCTTTGCCGGCATCGGCAGGGACCGGTCGACGGTTGTCTGGATGAGCCACGGCGACCGCATCGAGAAGATGGCGGAGGGCTTCTCGGCCATTGCCCACACGGACAATTCGCCCACGGCGGCCATGGCAGACGAACAGAAGAAGTTCTACGGTGTGCAGTTCCATCCCGAGGTGGTCCATACGCCCCAGGGCGCCCAGATGCTGCGCAATTTCGTCTACGATGTCTGCGGCTGCAAGCCTTCCTGGACCATGGCGTCCTTCGTGGACTATTCGGTGGGAGAGATCAAAAAGGCCGCGGGCAGCAAGCCCGTCATCTGCGCCCTCTCGGGCGGCGTGGATTCCTCTGTGGCCGCCGTGCTGGTGAACAGGGCCGTGGGCAGGCAGCTCACGTCCATCTTTGTGAACAACGGCGTGCTGCGCAAGAACGAGGCCGAGAAGGTGCAGCAGACCTTCCGGGAGATGGGGCTGAACCTCAGATACGTCGACGCGTCAGCCGAGTTCCTCGGGAAGCTCAAGGGCGTAGAGGACCCGGAGAAGAAGCGCAAGATCATCGGGACCACGTTTATCGAGGTCTTCGAGCGGGCTGCCAAGGAGGCGGGCGACGCCGAGTTCCTGGTCCAGGGGACGCTCTACCCCGACGTTATCGAGAGCGTTTCGTTCAAGGGCCCCTCGGCGGTCATCAAGTCCCATCATAATGTGGGCGGACTGCCGGAAAAGATGAAGCTCAAGCTCATCGAGCCGCTGCGGGAGCTTTTCAAGGACGAGGTGCGGGCCATCGGCAGGGAGCTGCAGATGGCGGACGACATCATCGACCGGCAGCCCTTCCCCGGACCGGGGCTGGCCATCCGCATCCTGGGCGAAGTTACGGAAGGACGGCTCGCCATCCTGCGCGAAGCAGACGCCATTGTGATCGAGGAGATCAAGAAGGCGGGGCTGTACAAGGACATCTGGCAGGCCTTCGCGGTCCTGCTGCCCATCAAGACCGTGGGCGTCATGGGCGACGAGCGGACCTACGAAAATGTCGTTGCCGTGCGGGCCGTGACAAGCCAGGACGGCATGACGGCCGACTGGGCCAAGCTGCCCTATGGACTGCTTGAAGCCATGTCGAACCGCATTATCAATGAAGTGAAAGGCGTGAACCGCGTGGTCTTCGATATCTCGTCCAAGCCGCCGAGCACGATCGAGTGGGAGT
>JBBIHD010000229.1:0-4432 GCA_037447195.1 Nitrospirota bacterium
GGCAAAAAAAGTGCTCAGGATCGAGGCGGACGCCATTGCCGCGCTGATAGACCGGATAGATGAACGGTTCGAGCGGGCCGTTGACCTTGTCCTGAACTGCAGCGGCAGGGTCGTTGTCTCGGGCATGGGCAAGTCTGGCCTCATCGGCAAGAAGATCGCCTCAACCTTTGCCTCTACGGGCACGCCGGCGCTCTTCCTGCATCCTGCCGAGGGCGTGCACGGAGACCTCGGCATGGTCACGCGTGGCGATCTCGTGATAGCCATATCGAACAGCGGTGAGACCGAGGAGATCGCCCGGATGCTGCCGTCCTTCAAGCGCCTGGGCATCAAGCTCATTGCGCTCACCGGCAACAACAGCTCTACCCTTGCGCGAAACAGCGACGTGGTGCTGGATGTAGGCGTTTCAGAAGAGGCCTGCCCCCTGGGGCTGGCGCCGACGGCCAGCACAACAGCCACACTCGCCATGGGCGATGCTCTGGCAGTGGCGCTGCTGGATAAGCGGGGCTTCAAAAAAGAGGATTTCGCCTGTTTTCACCCGGGCGGAAGCCTGGGGAAGCGCCTGCTGCTGCATGTGCGCGACCTGATGCATACCGGCGCCGACGTGCCGACGGTGTCCGAAGACACGCTTATCAAAGACGCCATTTACGAGATATCGTCAAAGAAAATGGGGGTCACGGCCGTTCTGAGCGGGAAGGGAGCGCTTTCGGGCATCATTTCCGACGGCGACCTCCGGCGCTGGATGGAAAAGACCGAGAAAAGCGGGGAGAACCTGCTGAACAAGAAGGCCGGCGCCATCATGACGAAGAACCCCAAGACCGTCTCGCAGAGCGCTCTGGCTGCCGAGGCTGTGGCGATCATGGAAAAATATTCCATCACGTCGCTCTTTGTCCTGGAACAGGGCGGCGCTCCCGACGGCATCATCCATCTTCATGATCTGCTGAAGGCTGGTGTAGTATAAAATGAAAAAAACAAATACGACCATCCAGGCCCGCGCAAAAAAAATAAAGCTCCTCCTGCTCGATGTTGACGGGGTGCTGACCGACGGACGGATCATTCTGGACAACCAGGGGAACGAACTGAAGGCCTTTAATGTTCGCGACGGACACGGCATCAAGCTGGCCCAGCGCGCAGGCATCGTGATCGGCATCATTACAGGGCGCACCTCCGAGGTCGTGAACATCAGGGCCCGCGAGCTGGGCATTCAGGAAGTGCATCAGGGCGCCCATGACAAGCTGCGGGTCTACGACGCCATCCTGGCAAAGCACGGAGTCACCGATGACGAAACCGCTTTTATCGGAGACGATATCGTTGACGTGCCTATATTCCATCGCGTGGGCCTTGCCGTGACCGTGGCCGACGCCGATCCTTCCGTAAAACCCTTCGTGCACATGACCACCAAAGCCGCGGGAGGCAGGGGGGCGGTGCGGGAGTTCATCAATTTTACCCTGAAACAACAGGGCAGGCTGCCGTCGCCATGAGCAGCTTCGCCGTGCGTCTGCGCAAGAAGTTCAACCGGCTGTCGCTCAAGGCGCTCCTCCGGTCCATCCGCTTCCTGTCCCGGCTGCTTCCCTACGGGCTGGCAGTCCGGTTCGGCGCCGCTTTCGGCCTGTTCGCGTACCTGGTGCTGCCGAGGGACCGCAACCGGGCAATAAGCCATCTCAGAATGGTCTTCGAGGACCGCGGCGAAGCATGGATCCGGAAGACGGCCAGAAGGAACTTCATCCATCTCGGCAGGTCACTGATCGAGCTCATGCTCATGACGCCCCGCCGGCTCGAGGGCATGGTGCGCTTCGAAGGCCTGGAGAACCTGGAGCGCGCCCTGGGGCAGGGCAGAGGCGTGGTCTATGTGAGCGGCCACATCGGCAACTGGGAACTGCTTGGCGCGGCGCTTGGCCAGCGCTACCCTCTCAGCGCCATCGCCGTTCCTATTCAGCCGGAAAGCGTGAACGACTTGCTGCTGGAGCTTCGGGCCGGCCTCGGCATCAGGACCATTCTGCGCGGCAGACCCGGCGCGTCGCGGGAACTGATACGGGTCTTCCGGGAGAACAGGGTCCTTGGCGTGCTGATCGACCAGGACACGGATGTGGACAGCGCCTTCGTTGATTTCATGGGAAGGCCCGCCTGGACGCCCACGGCCGCTGCTTCCATGGCCGTCAAGTTCGGTGCGTCCGTGGTATTCGGGTACATCCACCGGGAGCAGGACAATCGCTACGTGATCAGGACCGAGGGCCCGTTGGAGCTCGCCAGAACGGGAAACGACGCGCAGGACATCGTTGCCAATACGGCACTGTTCACCAAACAAATAGAAGGGGCCATCCTGCGCAGCCCGGAACAATGGGTATGGATGCACCGCCGATGGAGACGACAGCCGTGAACATACCGAATCTGCTTTCGATCAGCAGGATCCTTGCCGTGCCGGCATTCATCCTGCTGATGATCGACCCCACGCCTCTCCGGGCGCTCATGGCGGGCCTGCTCTTCTCCGTTGCTTCGGCAACGGACTGGCTCGACGGGTTCCTTGCCAGGCGCTGGGGCCAGATCACCAAGCTCGGAAAGCTGCTCGACCCCATTGCCGACAAGATCCTGATCACCTCGGCGCTGATCATGCTGATCGACATCAAGGGCATCAATGTGCCCGCATGGATCGCCATCGTGATCATCAGCAGGGAGTTCGCAGTAACCGGCCTCCGTGCCATTGCATCAAGCGACGGCATCGTCATCCCCGCCGAGACCATGGGAAAATACAAGACCGGAGCCCAGATCACGGCCGTCATCGCGCTGCTGCTTGACTACCATCTCGGCACCGGATGGATCAATATGATCGGATGGATCGCCCTCTGGGCGGCCATGATCCTGGCGGTCTATTCAGGCGTGCAGTATTTCATGAGCTACTGGAAGCAGTTGGGCGGTAGCGGTGACGTCAGAAGGTAACGAGGCCCGTTGCATAATAGAAGCCCGTCTTACGGTTACGGTCTTGATGCCCGTTTCGGTACGTGGATCGTCCTTGGGGGTTATGTAAATAACGTTACCGTTACGCGCCGCACGATACGGGCTTCGTTACCGACAAACGCTTGATTTTTTCTCCAAGCCCTCTGCGTAAGGAACAAACCATGGACATCTTACTGATCATACTCATTATCGCAGGCGCCTATCTCAGCGGCGCCATTCCCTTCGGACTGCTCTTCTCGAGACTGTTCCTCGGCATCGATGTCCGGTCCATTGGCAGCGGCAACATAGGCGCCACGAACGTGCTGCGCGCCGGCGGCAAGACGGCTGCGGTCCTGACGCTGCTTGCTGACGGATTGAAAGGGGCGCTTCCCGTGCTCGCGGTCCAGCACTTCGTTTCAGCGGAATATCTCCTTGCCGTGGCGGGCGCCGCGGCGGTCATCGGCCATAACTTCCCGATCTATCTTCGCTTCAAGGGAGGGAAGGGAGTGGCAACAGGATTCGGCGTGATACTGGCTGTCTCGCCCCTCATCGGCGTTATCTGCCTGCTCACCTGGCTTGGCGCAGCCCTGCTCTGGAGATACTCATCTCTTGCTGCCCTGACAGCCTATGTGGCGTATCCGGTGCTTACCTTCGCCCTTGTACCGCACAGCAAACCACTTGGCGCCCTGTCCCTGTTCATCGCCGGGCTGATCTATATACGCCACCGGGAGAACATACAGCGTCTGGTGGCAGGAAAAGAGCCGAAGATAGGCGAGAAGTAGCGCATAGGACGGGCAGCATAGTTCAATGGTTCGTAGCTGATAGCGCACTGCAACTACCATGGGCAATAAGATCGACACTCGTGGCCCGGTAACGAGGCCCGTTTCGGTCACGTTTTTCGTCGTTCGTACTGCTGCGTTACCGCTTCTGGAAAGACGCAACGGGCATCGTAACCGTACCCGCTGAATTTTGAACCACCAACTATTACCCGTCAGCTATGAGCCGCGATCTATGACCTATGAGCCATGAACTATGACTTCTAAACGAATTCTCTGGTGGCTTCCCACCATCATCTATATCGGCTTTATCATGTTCATGGCAACGCAGCCTGCTCCGAGACTTCCCGCCAGGCAGCTAGACAAGGCAGTCCACTTCGGGGCCTACGCAGTGCTCGCGTTCCTGTCCTATCATTCGCTCAGAAAATCCGGCGTCAAGGGGCCAGCGGCAAAAGCCGCCGTTCTGGGATTGCTGATCGGCATGCTGGACGAATCCCTCCAACAGCTCAGTCCCTACCGGACCGCAAGCCTGCTCGATCTTCTTGCTGATCTTGCCGGCGCCTCTTGCGGAGCATTCGCCGCTTCTTATGTCCGCCTTCGCCTCACCACACGTAGTTAATAGTTCGTAGCTGATAGCGCATAGCTCGTAGCTCATAGTTCATAGCTGATGGCTAATGTTTAGGCTTCTATCTGAACGTTTTACTCAGATAGAAGCTGGTTGGACTAAG
>JBBIHD010000230.1:0-4412 GCA_037447195.1 Nitrospirota bacterium
GAAGTGATAGAGCACATACGTCACGAGCGCAAAGAACGCGACAACGAGCCCGAGGTTCAAAAATGTTTTTTTATTGATGGTGATCATTGCGGAGTTCCATGCGGATGGCTATTTCTTGAAGAGTCCGTCAAGCGCTGCCCGCGCCGCGCCTGCTTTGCTGTCCTGCGGACCGGCGCCCTGCCGGTCACTGAATTCAAAGAAATCACAGAAATTGGCCCGGTCCTTGACCTTCACGAGCTCCACGACGGGCTCCCGGCACTGCCTGGACGCCGCCGCGTCATGGAAACGGCAGTTCAGGCAGCAGTGAAGGTCAGCGTGGCACCGGGGGCACTCGTCCCGCCGGCCGGTCTTTTTTCCGGCGCCGGCCTCGGCGCCGCAGGCATGGCAGGTCCTCATGACCCGTACTATAGCCGATTCTCCTCGGTTCGACAACAGAAAAGGGGATCAGGGGTGCGCTTCCCTGTCCAGCACTTCGCGCATTTTGCGCAGCAGTGCAGCGGGCGAGAAGGGCTTGGCCAGAAAAGCAAGCCCTTCTTCCAGAAATCCCTTGCGATGGATGATATCGGCCGTATACCCGCTCAGGAACAAGGCCCGCATTGACGGGCTGTGCTCCCGGATCTCCTGGTACACTTCCCTGCCGTTCATTCGCGGCATGATCACATCGAGGGCCACAAGGTCGATGGTGCTGCTGTGGGCCTTGAACAGCTCCAGCGCATCCTGGCCATCGCGCGCCATCACGACTGTGTAGCCGGCGTCTTCCAGCACCTTGCGGGCAAGTTCGCGGATGAACTCGTCATCCTCGGCAAAAAGGATCGTTTCTGACCCGCCCGTCACCGGCGCCGGCGGAGGTATGTCGAGCGCCTCGGCCTCCTGGTCCACCACGGGAAGGTAAATGCGGAACGTCGTTCCCCGGCCCGGCTCGCTGTACACATTGATCTGGCCGTTGTGCTGCTTCACGATCCCGTACACGATCGACAGGCCCAGCCCGGTTCCCCGGCCCACCTCTTTCGTCGTGAAAAAGGGCTCAAAGATCCGCTCCTTAATGTCCGGGGCCAGCCCCTCCCCCGTGTCGGTCACGGACAGGACCATGTAGGTCCCCGCCTTGCCGAAATCGTGGGCCCGCACATACTGCTCATCGATCTGCACCAGCTCCGTCTCGATCAGCAGCATGCCGCCCTCGGCCATGGCGTCGCGGGCGTTCGTGCTCAGGTTCATCAGCACCTGCTCGATCTGTCCCGGGTCGGCCATCACCGAGACCTCTTGGTCGGACAGAAAGATGCGCAGTTCGATGTCCTCGCCGATCAGCCGCGAAAGAAGCGACTGCACCCGTCCGATTACCCCGCTCAGCCGCAGGGGCCGCGGATTGATGATCTGCTTTCTGCTGAATGCCAGCAGGCTCCTGGTGAGATGGGCCGCGCGCTCCGACGAGGAACGGATATGGGACGCGTATTGCCGGGCCTGTTCGTCCGATCCGAGCCGGGCCTGCAGCAGACTGGCGTAGCCCATGATGGCCGTAAGGATATTGTTGAAATCATGGGCCACGCCGCCGGCAAGGCGGCCCACGGCCTCCATCTTCTGCGCCTGCAGCAGCTGGGCCTCCAGCTTCCGCCGCTCCGTGATATCATTGAACGTCTCGATGACCAGCGTGATTTCGCCGTCCCGGTCCTTCATGGGATAGGCGTGCATCTCCATGTAGATTGGCTCATTGTCCGCGTTATGGTGCACATGGACGGTAGAGCCGGGCAGTCCGCTTTCGAAAGTATATTTCACGGCGCACTGGACCCCGGCCAGGTGGCAGGGCCGGTCCAGATGGTGGAATATCTCATGGCAGGTCTTGCCGATGATGCTGTCCGCGGGCAGGTTCACCTGCCGCTGCGCCGTCTCGTTCACGGCAATGATCCGGAACTGACGGTCAACGGCGATGAGCCCTTCGCCGATCGCTTGAAGGATGCCTTTGGTGAAGACCTCGGCCCGCTCCCGCTCCGACACCTCCTGCTGCAGGTCTCGATTGGCCTGTTCAAGCTCCTGCGTGCGCTCTTTCACGCGCACTTCAAGGCTGCTGCGCGCCCGCTCAACCTCCTCGTTGGAGTGGCGCAGCCGTTTGTTCAGCTTCTGCACGTACAGGGCAGCGCCTGATGTGGAGAGCAGCGCCAGCAGCGCGAAGAGCATCACGTGCCAGTACTTCTTCACGACTTCGGAAGGGGTGACATGGCCCAGGTGCTGGTAAGGGCCGAGGCGCAGCTCCCGGAGGCATTCATGCACGGGCTGGTAGTCCAGGGGTGGTAGCCATCCTGATATCTCAGCAGCCCGGGCTGCCCGGCTGTTCTTCGGCATCTGGAGCAGCGCAATAGCCACCTGCTTTGCAAGATCGTCGGACGTGTGGCGCACTTTGGCAATGGGCCACTCAGGGTAGAGGCGCGTGCTCAGGAGAAAGGGAAACCGCTCATCATAATGGTCCCGCGAGTCCTCGCTGCTGAGCAGGTGGCGGTCAATAACGCGGAAATCCCCCATGTTGATCTTCTTTTCCTTCTCCATCCGCTCCAGCGTGTCTGTGCGGACCGTGCCGGCATCCACGGCCCCGTCACGCACGGCATAGACCACGGCGTCGTGGGTGCCGCCGAATATGAGATCGCTGAGATCGGCGAAGGGGTCCACGCCCTGCTCCTGCATTTCGCGCTGCGCCATGATCCATCCGCCGAAGGAGTTCTTCGTCACTGCCATGAAGGATTTGCCCCGCAGGTCTGACACTTCATTGATGTCCGCCCGGTCCTTCCGGACGAAGATCACACCGCCGAAAACGGCATAATCGCCGCCCACGCGGCGGTTCATGAGCGTCAGGATACGGTTCGCGCCGTAACGCGACTCGAGCTCCACATAGATCGCTGAATTGGCCAGCACAAAATCCACCTGGCCCCGCTCAACTGCGCTGTTGATGGCGTCAAAGGATAGCGGCACGATCGTGAAGTGATGTCCGGGCAGCTTTGCGGTGAGATATTCCGCCGTGGGGCTCCACATTTCCAGGCTTTTTTCCAGGCCCCGGTACGCGAGAACGCCTATCTTGATCGGCCGCTCCTCACTACTTGCTCCGTATGCCGGCGGCAGAAGGATAAGCAGAACGAAGGCGCAGAGGGACATCAGGTCGAGCCGCGGGTATTTCCTGCAGCTCGCCCTCTTGCATATCGCAGCTTTTAAATAAAACAGTTGCCTCATCATAGGGCGGATGGCCGTCATTACCACGCAGCAGTATGAAATGGGTGACAATTGGTATTATAGCAGTAATTACAGCCACCTATGGGGAAATCGGCGTTCAGGATTGATATTTTTTTCAGCGCTACCTGAATACCTCGCAATGTGGTTCCTGCATGATAGGCCCAGGAGTCCCGAAAAGACCGAACACGACTCTTCGTGCCATCGCAAAGATTTCCCCCCGCCTTGCGGTCCTGATGCTCATGACGGCGGTCTTTCTCTCGATCGGCTCGCTTATCTTCCGGTGGGAGTGATCCTGAAGAGAACGTTTGGAAGCGGATAGATCCCGATTGAGAAGGGTGAAGGCCCCTCCTGTTCGAATGCCTGGCTTAATCCGCGAAAATCTGCGTTTACCCCGTTAGAAGATTCTTATTTCTAACGGGGTGAATCTGCGGCCATCCGCTGTTGTTCTGCCGCGCCGGCAGCTTCTCCCTCATTCCTGTTGAGTTTCGCCTTTTAGCGTGGTATCGTGCCCGAACAGTTCGCGAGGAGGATGGACGTGGCGCCAAAGAAGAAGCGGACAGGCAGCTCGCTCACACGCCGGCTTCGCTTTCCTGACGAGGAGAAGCGGCTCCCCTGGCTGCCCCTGCTGCTCGACGCATATGCCGTGATCGATACGGGCATCGATGTTGCCATCCGGCGGGAAGAGAAGCAGCGCGGCGCAGCGATCGCCTGCAGGCAGGGCTGCGATGTCTGCTGCCGGCAGAAGGACATTCCCGTCTATCCCCACGAACTGGTGGGCATCTACTGGTATGCCGCGGAACAGCTCGACCCTGTCAGCCGGGAGGTCGTACAGCAGCAGCTGGTAGACCGCCGGCTCGATTCGCCCTGCCCCTTTCTCGTGGACCATGCCTGCGCCATCCATCCCCTGCGCCCCGCCTCGTGCCGGCAGTTCAACGTCTTTGCTACTCCCTGCGCCGAAAGCGAGGACCCCTATTACTCCCGCCGGCAGGATGTGCTTGAACCTCTCGAGGACTATCTGGACCGGGCCTTTGCGGCAGTGCTGACCTTCTATGGCGTGAAGGACAAGGCCGACCTTGCCCGCGCAGTCAGGACCATACGGCGCCAGATGCTGAACCTCCAGTCCTATGACTGGACAAAGCTGCTCGCCGTCATGGAAGGTCCTGCGCCGAAACCCGTTGACCAGGATGCGCCTCGTTCATAGA
>JBBIHD010000231.1:0-4385 GCA_037447195.1 Nitrospirota bacterium
CTCTCCATGCCGTGTACCACCGGCGGCTGCTGCCGGACATCGGGGCACTGCTCCGGAGGGACCAGCGGCGCATCCAGGAGCTCTTCGAGGGCAAACAGATCAGGTTCATCACGGAGAGCGAGATCGACCGCTACGATCCGCATCATCGTTCGTTCATCAATCTCAACACACCGCAGGAGTACCAGGAGGCGTCATGTTCGGACTGGGAATGCAGGAACTGATCATCATTCTGCTGATCGTGCTGGTCATCTTCGGCGCAAGCCGTCTGCCCATGCTCGGCGAAGGGCTCGGCAAGGCGATCAAGGGCTTCAAGAAGGGCATTGCCGACGAAGCGGACAAGGACAAGGGCCCTGACCGCAACGCAAAGAGCTGATCCCGAACGCCGCTTTCCGGCGGTCCGGCGGTTCACGAGTGCATGCCTATGAAATGGATCCTCACAGAATCCAATGAGGAGGCGTCGTCGGAGCTCTCGCAAGCCGCCGGCCTCCACCCGCTGGTCGCGCGGCTGATGGTAAACCGGGGCATTACCGACCCTGCTGCAGCGCGTTCGTTCCTCACCTGCGACCTCTCCACCCTCTCTGATCCCCGCATCTTTCGAGACATGGAGCGGGCTGTCGGGCGCATCAATGACGCCCTGGCCCGCAAGGAAAAGATCGTCGTCTATGGCGACTATGACGTTGACGGCATCACCGCTTCAACGCTCCTGACGCTGGTCCTGCGCGGCCGGGGAGCTGTTGTGGACTGGTACATCCCCGACAGGATGACCGAGGGCTACGGCCTGAACGCGGGCGCCCTGGCGGCGTTCAAAGGGTCCGGCGCCGGCCTGGTGATCACCGTTGACTGCGGCATCAGCGCCCTGCATGAGGCGGAGCAGGCCCGCTCCCTGGGCATAGATCTCATCATCACCGATCATCACGAACTTCCGGGCGGCAGGGACGGCAGGGGAGAAGAGCGCGTCTCCACGCCCGACGCCTATGCAGTGATCCATCCGCTGCTGCTGGCCCCCGGTGTTCCGGAACAGGCGGCAGCGGACGTGGCCGGCCTGACCGGCGTGGGCGTGGCCTTCAAGCTTGCCCAGGCCCTTCTGGAAACAGGAGCAGGCAATGGCGGCGCGCTGGGCTATCTCGATCTGGTGACGCTTGGCACCGTGGCCGATATGGGCAGCCTGACAGGAGAGAACCGCATCCTGGTGAAGCACGGCCTGGAGATGCTCTCGTCCGATGCGGGCCAGCGGCCCGGCGTGGCGGCGCTCAAGACCGTTGCGGGGCTGACGGGAAAAAAGGTGGGCGTCGGCACGGTCGGCTTCTCTCTTGCCCCGCGGATCAATGCGAGCGGCAGGCTCGAGAACGCCTCTGCCGCCTTCCGGCTGCTGGCCACGGATTCGGGCAGCGAAGCGGCCGAATTGGCAGGCATGCTGGACGCGATGAACCGCGAGCGCCGGTCCGTGGAGGACGTCATCTGGGAGGAAGCGCGGCGCATGTGCCTGAAAAAGGACATGGCGTCCACGGGCGCGCTGGTGCTGGCCTCGGAGAACTGGCATCCCGGCGTGATCGGCATCGTGGCCTCGCGCATCGCCGATGAGTTCTACCGGCCCACGGCCCTTGTTTCCCTGCAGGACGGGATCGGCAAGGGCTCGGCGCGCAGCGTCCCGGGCTTCGACCTCTACGGCGCCCTGGCGCAGTGCGCTGACCTGCTGCTCGGATTCGGCGGCCACCGGTACGCGGCCGGGTTCACGGTGGACCAGGGCAGGATCGACGAACTGAGCGGCAGGCTTGACGCCGTGGCAAAGGCGCAGGCCGGCGCCGACGGCTTCGTGCGCACGCTCCGCATCGACGGGGCCGTGTCCCTGGATGAGCTCGGCATGGAGCTTGTCGGGGAACTGGAGCGGCTGGCGCCCTTCGGCCAGGGCAATCCGGAGCCGCGGCTCGGCGCGCGGGGGCTCGAAGTGCTGTCGTCGCGGATCGTGGGCGCCAGGCATCTGAAGCTGCGCGTGCGGCAGGGCGGGGGCGAGCCGGTCGATGCCATCGCTTTCAGCCGGGCCGGCCTGCACGGCAAGCTCGCGCGCAACGGTAGCCGCGTTGCGGCGGTCTTTACGCCGCGCATCAACACCTTGAACAACAGGACCGCAGTGGAGCTGGAGGTCCGGGACCTCAAGGCGGACACGGCCTGATAATCCCGTGATGCCAGGGCAGGATCATGATCTCATTTGCGGTGCGACCGGCAGGTGAATGCGAACGAAGTAAACAGTGATGAATCAGTGAAAGGCCTATTTTCCACACAAAGGCACAAAGAACACAAAGAAAACCCTATTGATAATGACTGGTTTCTCTCTTCGTGACTTCGTGGCTTTGTGTGAGACAGGACTTTTTTTGATTTCATGTTACATCCAGCTGAATCCTCCCTCACCCAACCCTCTCCCCTCGGTGGAGAGGGCAAAGGGGGGAAAGGCAGAATGAATTTTGGAAGTGCGTGAGCGGAAAGTCATGCCCATAACACGCCTGGAAGACATAGTCGAAAGGATCCAGAAGGACCACCCCGAAGCGGACGTGGACCTGGTGCGGCGCGCCTACATCTATTCCGCCAAGGTCCACCAGGGCCAGACGCGCATGTCCGGAGAGCCCTACCTGAACCATCCCCTGGAAGTGGCGAACGTCCTGGCGGAGCTGAAGCTCGATTCCGCCACCGTGGCCGCGGGGCTGCTGCACGACACGCTTGAGGACACGCCCACGACTGCCGAGGAGATCAAGGAGATCTTCGGGCCCGAGGTGGCCATGCTCGTCGAGGGCATGACCAAGATCAGCCGCATCCAGCTCAAGGGCCGCGAGGAGCGCGAAGCCGAGAACTTCCGGAAGATGATCGTTGCCATGGCCAACGACATACGCGTGATCCTCATCAAGCTCGCCGACCGGCTCCACAACATGCGGACCCTCAAGCACCTCCCGCCGGAAAAACAGAAGCATATCGCCCAGGAAACGCTCGACATCTATTCGCCCCTTGCCAACCGCCTCGGCATCGCCAGGATCAAGACGGAGCTGGAAGACCTTGCCCTGATGTACCTGCATCCCGAGGCCTACGAGGAGATCTCCCGGAAGGTGTCGAAGCGCCGCGTCGAACGCGACTCCTTCATCAACGAGCTGGTCGAGATCGTGCAGCGCCGCCTGGCCGAGCACGGGTTCAAGGGCGACGTGACGGGCAGGCCCAAGCATTTTTACAGCATCTATCAGAAGATGCTGAAGCAGGGCATCTCCTTCGAGGACGTCTACGATCTCATCGCCATCCGGATCATAACGGACTCGAAGGTGAACTGCTACGCCATTCTCGGCCTCATTCACTCGCTCTGGTCGCCCGTGCCCGGCAGGTTCAAGGACTTCATCGGCGTGCCCAAGTCGAACATGTACCAGTCCCTCCACACCACGGTCATCGGCCCCAAGGGCGAGCGCGTGGAGTTCCAGATCCGCACCGAGGACATGCACCGCATCGCCGAAGAGGGCATTGCCGCGCACTGGCAGTACAAGGAGCGGTCAGCGGTCAGCCAGCGGGACATGCAGCAGTTCTCGTGGCTGCGCCAGATACTCGAATGGCAGCGCGACCTCTCCGACGCCCGGGAGTTCATGGAGAGCGTAAAAGGGGACCTCTTCCCGGACGTGGTCTATGTCTTCACCCCCCATGGCGACGTGAAGGAGCTTCCCCAGGGGTCCACGCCCATCGACTTCGCCTACAGCGTGCACACGGACATCGGGCACCAGTGCGTGGGCGCCAAGGTGAACAGCAAGATCGTCCAGCTCAAGTACCAGCTCCAGAACGGCGACCGCATCGAGGTCATCACCCAGACCGGCCATGTGCCGAGCAGGGACTGGCTCAAGTTCGTCAAGACCTCCAAGGCGCGGTCCAGGATCAAGGCATGGCTCAAGGCCGAGGAGCGCCGCCGCAGCATCCTGCTGGGCCGCGAACTGCTCGAAAAGGACCTGCGCAAGCATGAGCTGTCGCCTGCAAAGGCCATGAAGTCCGAAGGCCTTCTCGCCGTCGCCCAGGAAATGTCCCACAACACCCTTGACGACCTTCTTGCCGCCATCGGCTACGGCAAGGTCTCGGCCCACCAGGTGGCGAACAGGCTCGCGCCCGAAAAAGCGCCGCTCGAGCCGGTGACCAAAAAGACCGTCAAAAGATCGCTCCCGTCCCACGGCGCCAGCATGAACATCAGCGGCATGGACCAGATGCTGATCCATCTGTCCAAGTGCTGCAATCCCGTTCCCGGAGACCGCGTCGTGGGGTTCATCACGCGGGGGCGGGGCGTGTCAGTGCACACGGCGGACTGCACGAACGTGGCCGAACTTGCCGTTGACCAGGAGCGGCTCGTGCTCCTCTGGGGAAAACAGATGGGCATT
>JBBIHD010000232.1:0-4374 GCA_037447195.1 Nitrospirota bacterium
GGTCAAGGACCGGGCCAATTTCTGTGATTTCTTTGAATTCAGTGACCGGCAGGGGGCCGGGCCGCAGGAGAGCAAAGCAGACGCGGCGCGGGCAGCGCTTGACGGACTCTTCAGGAAATAGCCATCTGCACGGAATTCCGCAATGATCACCATGAATAAAAAAACATTTTTGAACCTCGGGCTCATTGTCGCGTTCTTTGCGCTCGTGACGTATGTGCTCTATCACTTCGGGGTGCTCGACCTCTTCACGGACCGGGCCCGGCTGGTCGCGTTTATCCAGGAGCATCACGGCTACGCGGCATTCATCTTTATCGGGCTGCAGGTGCTGCAGGTCGTGGCGGCCCCGGTGCCCGGCGAAGTGACAGGATTTGCCGGCGGCGTGCTCTACGGGCCCCTGTGGGGCATCGTGCTGTCCACCATCGGGCTGACGATCGGGTCCTGGCTGGCCTTCGGCATTGCCCGGCTGCTGGGCCGGCCTCTGGTGGAACGGATCGTGAGCGCCGAGACGATCCGTCAATACGACTATGTCATGAAACACAAGGGCCTGTTCCTGGCCTTCCTGATGTTCCTGATACCGGGATTTCCCAAGGACATTCTGTGCTACATCCTGGGGCTGGGGCATATGAGCCAGCGCGACTTTCTGATCGTGTCCACTGTGGGCAGGCTGCTCGGCACGACGCTGCTGACCATGGGCGGGACCTTCCTTCGCGTGGGACGGTACGGCGCTTTCTTCACGGTCCTGGGCGTGAGCATCGGTCTGATCCTGCTGGCAATGATCTACCGGGACAAGATCGAGCGCTGGTTCCGGTCGCTTCGCGCGGCAGAGCGGCTCAAGTCCATCGCGGAACACCGCAGGCAGCGCAAACACCGGTCGAAGAAGGCTGCATGCGACGGCCCCCCTCCGCCCTCACACTCCGAGCCGTGATTTGTCCCTGCGGTCCTGTGCGACGCTGACGGTGCGGTCCTTGTACCGCCGCGAAATGATCTCGCACACTTCGGCCGGCTCGTCCACGATGCTGAACAGATCCAGGTCCTCCCGGTCAATGGCCGCCCTGCCGAGCACCGTCGTCTTCATCCAGTCAAACAACCCCTGCCAGTACTCCCGCCCCACGAGGATCACCGGAAAGTTCCGGATCTTCTTGGTCTGGATGAGCGTCAGCGCTTCGAAGAGCTCGTCCATGGTGCCGAAGCCGCCGGGAAAGATGATGTACCCCACGGCATATTTCACGAACATGAGCTTGCGCACGAAGAAGTAGCGGAACTCGAGTTCTATGTCCTGGTAGGGGTTGGGGTCCTGCTCCATGGGAAGCGCTATGTTCAGGCCAACGGAAATGCCTCCCGCCTCCTGGGCGCCCTTGTTGGCCGCTTCCATGATGCCCGGGCCGCCGCCGGATATGACGGCAAAGCCCTTCTTGGCCAGGGTGGCGGCAACTTCCCGGCATTTGACGTAATAGGGCGAGTCAGGCGCAAGGCGCGCGCTGCCGAAGATGGTCACTGCCGGGCCGATGCCGTTCAGCGACTCGAACCCGTCAACGAGCTCCCCCATGATGCGAAACACCCGCCAGGTATCTGATTTTGCAAGATCTTCCATTCCTTCATTCTCCTTCTTGACGCTGAATATGAACCTGTCAAAAGCAACATCGTATAACCACGGGTCGCGTGAACGCGACACACGGGTGAATGCGAATCAAGGTCAGAAAATCTGATCCGAAAAGCTTTCCCTGTACCCGTCATGCCGGACCCGCGGTTACGTATGGTCCTGAGCTGTTCCTGTCCGGGGCTTACCGGTTCGCAAATTCCTCGCGGTAGATCCGGACAAAGACGATGACGAGGGTGACCACCAGGGGGCCGAAGAGGATGCCCAGGAAGCCGTAGACCTTGAGGCCGCCCAGGATCCCGATGAACAGAAAGAAGGTGGGGATCTTCGCCTTTTTGCCGATGAAGACAGGCTTCAGGAAATTGTCCGGTGTACTGACCAGCAGCAGGCCCCAGATGCCGAGCAGCAGGGCCTTCATCGTAAAGCCCTGGAGAAAAAGATAGAGCGCTCCCGGCACCCAGACGCCGGCGGCGCCGACCACGGGGAGCAGGGCAAGGACAAAGGCCAGGAAGCCCCAGAACACCGGAAAGGGCACGCCGAAGAGGGCAAATCCCGTCCCGGTCACCACGCCCTGCAGCAGGGCGATCAGGAAGATGCCGTTGATGACCGCCGAAAAGGTGCCGCTCAGCTTCTCCGTGATCGCGCGCTTCTGCTCATCGGAGAAAGGCAGGATCTCCATGGCCGTGGCGTAGTAGGTCTCTCCGTCGCGAAAGAAGAAGAACAGCGTAAAAAGCATGATGAGGAAATTGACGGTGAGAAGAAGGATGTTCTTAAGCGCGCCCGCGACCTGGCCCGCAAGGTCCGAGGAGAACTGGCCGAGGCCTTTGACCAAAAAGCCCTTGATGTCCATCTGGGCCACAAAGGGCTGTTCGAGGATGCTGCTGAGAGCGGACCCTTTCAGCCGGTTCCAGAGGTCCATCCACTGGCCGGACTGGACGTACTTGACCGTCCACTGGTAAAGATCAACGACCTGCGAGGCCAGCATCACGAAGAGCACTACGGCCGGGCCGATGACGAGCAGGAGCGTGGCCAGGGTCATGAGAACGGCCGAGAGGCTCCGCCGGCCCCGCAGCAGGGTGACCATCCTGCGGTAGAGGGGATGGAGGGCGAGGGCGATGATCGCCGCCCAGATCAGGGCTGAAAGGAACGGTTCCAGGAGCAGGGATGCCTGGTAGAGCAGGACGACGAAAATGAGGAAGAACGCCGCCGTGAACATCCGGGCGCGGCTGAGTACGGGCCGGTCGGTCACGCAGCCTCCTTTTGGCCGTCAGTCCGGTGGCCTGCCATGCGGGCCGCGAGCTTGACAGCGGCCAGGAGGCTGGCCGGATCTGCGCAGCCCTTGCCGGCAATGTCGAATGCTGTTCCGTGGTCAACGGAAGTGCGGATGATCGGCAGGCCAACGGTGACATTCACGGCATTTCCGAAGGCGAGCATCTTGAGAGGACCCAGGCCCTGGTCGTGGTACATGGCGACAACGATGTCATACTGGTTGTTGCGCGCCTTGTAAAAGAGCGTGTCTGCCGGCAGCGGGTCGCTCGCATCGATGCCTTCGGCCCGCGCTTCGAGCACGGCCGGCAGGATGTGGTCCCACTCCTCGGTGCCGAAGAGCCCTCCTTCGCCGGCGTGGGGGTTCAGGGCGGCAACGCCTATGCGCGGCCTGTCGATGCCGCAGTAGCCCACCGCCCGGTGCGCCAGGCGGAGCGTGGCAAGAATGCGATCCTTCGTGATAAGCCGCGGCACGTCCTTCATGGCATGATGGATCGTGGCGAGGATCAGACGCAGTCCGCCGCCGACGAACATCATGCCGTAGTGCTTCGCGCCGGTGAGCTCGGCCAGCAGTTCCGTGTGGCCGCTGTAATTATGGCCTGCCGCGTTCATCATCTCCTTGTTGATCGGCGCCGTGGTGACAGCGCCCACTTCGCCCCGCAGGGCAAGGTCCACGGCTGTGCGCACGTATTCCACCACTGCCTTGCCCGAGGAAACGTTCGGCCTGCCCCAGGCATGCTTTTCGGGATTCACATTCCGCAGGTCGAGCACATCGGCCCGGCCCGGCCCCGGGTCGGCCTCGGACAGGGAGGAGAGGGCGCGCACGGACAACGAGAGGTTCATCGCGGCGATGATCTTCTTCATTACACCCGCGTCGCCGACGATGACAGGCCTGCAGAAGGGGAAGACCTCGCCCGTATCCAGGATCTTGGCAATGATCTCCGGCCCGATGCCTGCAGGGTCTCCCATGGTAATGGCTATGAAGGGGATCTTTTCCATGGTTCTTCTCCGCCCTGGACCCGCGTTTCTGACAGTACGCGATAGAGGTCAGGGCCGCTCATGCGGCCGGGCCGCTCGGGAACGATCAGCACTTCGATCACGATGATACGGGCCGCGTAGTGAACTGCGATCCTGTCTCCGGCCCTGATCTCCCGCGAGGACCGGGCCGTCCTGTCGTTCACAAGCACCCTGCCTGCTTCGCACAGGGACTGGGCCACGACCCTGCGCTTCACCAGCCGGGCCGTTTTGAGGAACAGGTCAAGGCGCACTGTTTCATTGTATCGAAAAAACGGATGTTTGACAACACCCCGTTTCAGGATGCCTTTCCCGGAGGCTTGTATGCGGAACAGAAAAGAGCGAAAATCAATCTGTCCCGGGCAGGGACGATAATCCGAAGAACGGCAGTTGGAACACGGATGAACACGGTAAAGACGGAAAAAACGTAACTGCTCAGGTGCTCAGGTCAGCCTTGAGCGATAGGCGCTGTGAGCGTGCAGTGTAATCGCCCGCGG
>JBBIHD010000233.1:0-2262 GCA_037447195.1 Nitrospirota bacterium
CTTGCCCTTGGCCATGAGCGGCACCACGATATAGGCCAGGAACCCCTCGGCGGCGAACAGGTGCGTGCGCGTCACGCCGCTTGCCGGATCAAGGATATCGGGGATGCTGATGCTCTTATGCTCCAGCGCCGCGGCGCCTGCAATGCCTTCGCCCAGCCGCAGGCGGACCCGTTCGATGTCCCTGGTCCGGAACCCCCGGTTCGCCGCGTGCTCCAGCGTCTGCGTGTTCTGATCGAGCAGCAGGACGTCTGCCGCGTCCACGCCCAGCTGGGACGTGACGAACTGCAGCAGAGCGTGAAGCGCAGGTCCAGGCTGGAGCTGATGATCAGGTCGAGCGAGTGCAGGACCGAGAGGTGCTGCAGCCGGGTCTGGGCCGACGCCTCGGCCCGCGTGCGCGCCGTGATGTCCTCGCCGGAGCTGAGCGTGCCGGTGATCCTCCCGCGCTCGTCCTTCAGGACCGTATTGTGCCAGGCGATGATCCGCTCTGCGCCGTCGCCGGTCAGCAGCGGCATTTCCAGGTACTCATGGGGGCCCGCCTCTCCCGAAACGATCCTGCCGAACACGGCCCGGGCCCGCTCGCGCACGCGCTGCGGCATGAACCGGTCGAACCAGTTGCCGCCCGTGATTTCCTCCTCGTCGAGGCCGAGGATCTCTACGCCCTTGCGGTTGATCAGCCTCACGGTCCCGTCGATGTTGATGACGACGATGATCACGCCTGCCACGTCAAGATAGCTCTGGGCGCGCTCTTTCTCCCTGCGCAGCGTCTCGGATGCCTCCTTGCGCTCCGTGATGTCCCGAAAGATGCTCAGCACGATCCGCCTGCCGCCGAACTCGACGACGCTGATGCTCACTTCCATCGGTATCGTCTCGCCGTCGTGGCGGGACAGGCAGGCCGTCTCAATGGTGAGGCTCCCCTTCCGCAGGGCCTCCTGGAAGATGCCGCGGCAGCGCTCAGCCTCGTCGGGCGGGTGCAGGTCCGCCTGGCGCATGCCGACGATCTTTTCCTCGGGCAGGTCCAGGAGCTCGCTGGCCTTCCGGTTCGCTTCGAGCACCCTGCCGGTCTCTGCATCGAAGACGAAGATGGCGTCATTGGCCGTCTCGATGAGCGTCCGGTACTTCTCTTCCGAAGCGCGCCGGTCCGTCTCGGCCCGCTCGCGGGCAGTGAACTCGTGCCGCACCAGGAAGAAGAGGATTGCCGCGCTGGCAAAGATAAAGGCAAGACCCTTGTAGGTCTGGAACAGGCTGAGGCGGTGCAGGTCGGTGATGAGCGCCGCAAGAACGCGGTCGGAAACGGCGATCCAGAGGCCGCTGAAGACCACATAGAGCGTGAGGATCCTGAGGATGGATGAAAGGTCGGACTTTTTCATGATGACTCGATACCGGAAGGCGCTCACATAGTAGCTACGAATAGATCAAATGCCTTACAAAAGGGCCAGCATATTCTCGCAGAGGCGCAGAGTTCGCGGAGAAGGGCTTTTAAAAACCAACGTCTGAGTTAAAAACAAGATGTAATGCTTTTGATTTAACTCTGCGTCCTCCGCGTGCTCTGCGAGAGATGCCTTGTTGGTTCTGGTTGTCCGGTGACAAACAATTATAATGCTATTCTACCACGGTGAGCAGAAATACGATAGTAAAGGTTACCGCACCACGGTATTGATCTCGAACTTCGGAGGGTTCAGGATGGTCTTCTTCACAGCACACTGGTCAGCCACCTTCACCAGCGCCTTGTGATACTTTTCGGGAAAATCGGCCGGAACGTTGATGTCGATCACGATCCGGTCGAGGCTGGACCTTCCTTCCGGCGTCTTCACATACTCCATCCGCTGCGTAAGCGTGACGCCCTCTGTGGGGATCTTGCGCTCCTGGCAGAAGCTCAACACGTAGATGCCCGCGCAGGTGCCGAGAGATGCGAGGAACAGGGCGTAGGGAGCAGGCGCTGTGCCGTCGCCGCCCTGCAGCTTCGGCTGGTCAGTGGCAATGACCGTGCCGTTCAGATCGGCGTTCACTTTCTTGCCCCCGGGAAAGGTTATGGTGATCTCCATGCAGATGCTCCTTTCAGGGAAAACTGAGATGGCTCAGACCGTGAATATGTGCGACACCTGGTACCGGCTTGCCACGTGGAGCGGGAGCGTCTTCGGCACAATGGCCCGGTGCGTTCGCAGGGCCACGTCAGGACTGTTGTTCTGCTCCGAGAGATGGGCCAGGCAGGCCCACTTGAGGTTGCGGGCCGCTCCGATCAGCTCCGCGGCCTCGCGGTTCGAA
>JBBIHD010000233.1:2296-4353 GCA_037447195.1 Nitrospirota bacterium
CGAAGAAACTCCGGATAGGGTCCGCATTCAAGCATGCCGGGATCGTAGTTGCTTTCGAGGAAAACGGCGTCAAGCGAGGCGACCAGCGGCTGCAGGCCCGGGAAGACATGGCCCAGGTCTGTCAGGACGCCGAGCCGCGCGCCCCCGCTGTTCACGACGAACACCGCGCCGTCCGCGCCGTCATGGGGCGTGGGCGTGGTCTCGACGGTGACGCCGTTAAAGCGAAGCGCGTCGCCGGCCCTGAAAAGGCGCACGTCCCTCAGCTTCCCCAGGGGGAGGCGTGAGCAGGCGCGGTCAATGGTCCTTTGCGTTGTATGGAGGGGAAGTCCGTACTTGCGCTGGTAAATGCCGGCGCAGCGCACGTGGTCGCCGTGGTCGTGGGAGATGATCACGGCATCCACGGTCCGGATGTCGCGGCCGTGGGCTGCAAGCCGCTCAGCGGCTGCCGCGCCGCTGATGCCCGCGTCGAAGAGCAGCTTCACGCCGCCTGCCTCGACGTAGATGCAGTTCCCGTTGCTCCCTGACTGGAGCGAGATCGCGATCATGCCGTGCCGGGATGCTTCCGGTTGTAGTGATGGTTCCCGCATTGCCCTGCGTACTTTAACAGCCGGGAAGGGGAATGTCAAGAAGGGTCGCGAACCTCATGCCATGGCGCGTGCAAGCGCCCGTTCTCTCCGCGCCTGTTTTCTGCTGCCGCCGCCCGCGCCCGTGTCGGCATCCTGCTTTTTTGACTTCTTCACGCGCACCCCGCCCTCGTCGTTCCAGCCGACCCGTTCGAGGAATTCCTGGTACGTGCCGTCGAATACGCTTACGGTATCATTGTCGTAGACGATCAGCTTCGTTGCCACGGCGTTCAGGATCATCTCACTGTGCGTAACGATGATGACCGCGCCGTCGAAGGCCTCGATGGCCTCAACGAGGGAGTCGATGGATTCCATGTCCAGGTGGTTCGTGGGTTCATCGAGCATCAGCAGGTTCGCCGGCGAGACCAGCAGCTTGCCCAGCAGCACGCGGCTCTTCTCTCCGCCTGACAGGACGCTCACTTTCTTCAGCGCGTTGTCGCCTTCGAACATCATGACCCCGCAGATGGAGCGCGCCATGCCGTGGTTGTGCTCCGGATGGGCGGCCATGATCTCTTCCAGCGCCGTCTTGGCCGGGTCCAGCCGGTTGATGTTCGTCTGGCCGAAATAGGCGAGCTTCACGTTGGGATGCAGGTTCACCTCGCCGGCGGTGGGGGAAAGCTCGTTCGCAAGCAGGTTCAGCAGCGTGGTCTTGCCCTTGCCGTTCTTGCCAATCACCGCGATGCGGTCCTTCTTGCCCACGGCGACGTTCAGCCCGTTGATCAACTTCGGCCCGTCTTCGGAGAAGGAAAAGGCAAGGTCTTCCGTGTTCAGGAGCCACTTGGCCGAGAACGGCGCCGCCCGGAAGGAAAAATCGAGGGTCCTGATCTCGTCGAGCTTTTCAAGCTTTTCCTGCCGCGCCAGCGCCTTGATGCGGGACTGGACCGCGCTGGCCTTGGTGGCCTGGGCGCGGAAGCGGTTGATGAACTGCTCGACCTCCTTGCGCTTTTTCTCGTCGTTCAGCCGCGTCTTCTCGTAGATCTCCTCCTCCATCAGGACCTGGTCGTAGAGCTTCTGCGTGCCGCCCTGGACCTTTCGGACCTTGCAGCGGTGGATGATCATCGTGTGGGTCGTGACGCTGTCCATGAAGTCGCGGTCATGGGTGATGATGATCATCTCGCCCGGCCAGGCGCGGAGGAACCCGGTGAGCCAGCGGACCGAGACGATATCGAGGTAGTTCGTGGGCTCGTCCAGGAGCAGCAGGTCCGGCCCGGACACGAGCACCTTGGCGAGGTTCAGGCGGACCTGGTAGCCGCCGGAGAGCGACGCAGGAGGACGCTCAAGGTCCTCGTTCGTGAAGCCCAGTCCGTGCAGGATGGTCTCGGCCTTCCATGTCTGGTCCAGGTGGTCCTCATGCGCCGGCAGGGCCAGGCAGGCCTCCTTGAGCACCGTGTCCTCGGTGAAATGGATGTGCTGCTCAAGGTGGCCGATGGCGTA
>JBBIHD010000234.1:0-4341 GCA_037447195.1 Nitrospirota bacterium
AGGCCCATGAAGGCGACGAGGTGGAGATCGTTCTGGACCGCACCCCCTTTTACGCGGAATCAGGCGGCCAGGTGGGGGACCAGGGCGAACTGCTGGGTGAAGGCGCCCGGTTCATTGTCGAGGACACGCAGAAGCCCTTCGGCGACCTGATCGTGCACCGGGGCAAGGTCAAAAAGGGGGCATTCAGGACGGGCGATGTGGTGCTGGCAAAGGTGGATGCGGAGAAGCGGGCGGCCACGGTCAGGCACCACACGGTCACCCATATTCTGCATGCTACGCTCCGTTCGGTGCTGGGCGACCATGTTAAGCAGGCAGGATCGCTCGTGAGCCCCGACCGTTTGCGTTTTGACTTCACCCATTACGCGGCCCTGACGGAGCGCGAGCGTGAGCGGGTCGAGGAGCTCGTGAACGAGCGGATCATCGAAAACCATGCCGTGGATATCAGGGAAATGGGGATCGACGAGGCCATGGCAAGCGGCGCCACGGCGCTCTTTGACGAAAAATACGGGGACAGTGTGCGCGTGGTGACCGTCACCGGGGTGAGCAGGGAATTGTGCGGCGGGACCCACGCGACGGCAAGCGGTGATATCGGGGTGTTCAAGATCCTGTCCGAAACGGGCATTGCGGCCGGCGTGCGGCGCATCGAAGCGCTGGCCGGAAAGCGCGCCTATGCGGCGTTCAGGAAGGAAAAAGGGGACCTGCTCGAGATCGCCCAGGCGCTGAAGGCCCCGGACCTCGACGTGGTCCCCCGGGTCGAGCGCCTCGTGGCGCAGCTGAAGGACCTTGAAAAAGAGGTAGAGCGCCTGCGGCACAAGATGCTGTCCACCCAGGCCGGTGATGTGCTGGGCGGGGCTCGGATGGTCGACGGCGTCCGGGTCCTGGCAAAAAGGGAGGACGGCATGGAGCCCCGGGACCTCAGGGACTTCGGCGACAAGCTGCGCGACAGGATGCAGAGCGGCGTGCTGGCGCTCGGCTCCGTGAAGGACGATAAGGTGAACCTGATCGTAATGGTGACGAAGGACCTTGTGGGCCGTCTGCAGGCCGGTCAGATCGTGAAGGAGCTGGCGGGCATGCTCGGCGGGACCGGCGGCGGCAAGCCCGATCTTGCCCAGGCAGGAGGCAAGGACCCCGGCAAGCTCGACGAAGCGCTCGAGGCCGTGTATGCCATCGTGGAAAAGGCCTCGGGAAAGATGGCCGTAAAAGGATAACCGCAGTGGGACAACAGTGAAAGGAGGGCGCAATGACACTTTCAGAGATCATCAAGAAAGCAATGCTCGCAGGACTGGGTGCCCAGGAGAAGGCGAAGGAATTCATCGATGACCTGGTGAAGGCCGGAGAGCTGTCAAAGGGCGAGGGCGCATCGCTCGTGAAAGAATGGGCGGAGAAGGCGCAGGAGAGCACCAGGGATCTGGACGGCAGGATCCGCGACGCCATATCCGGCGCTCTGGAAAAAGTGAACATCCCCTCCCGCGACGACATCGAGAAGCTCGAGCGGAAGCTGCAGAGCATATCAGGGCGGCTTCGCAAGCTGGAAGGCGGAAGCGGTAAAGGGGAAGAAGAGGCCTGAGCTCTCAGGCCTTTCGTTCGCCGATGTCTCTTTTGGGATTCTGGAGAAAGCACTACCGGGATATTCCCCGCGTCAGGCAGATCATCATGGTCGCCACCCGCCACGGGTTCGGCCATGTTGTCGAGCAGCTGGGCCTGCAGAAATTCTTTTCCCTCGGCAGGCGCATGCTGACCTTCAAGCGGCAGGCTGTTCCCGAGCAGCGGGTGAGCGCCCCCGAGCGGCTCAGGATGATGTTCGAGGACCTGGGGCCGTCGTTCATCAAGCTCGGGCAGCTCCTGGCCTGCAGGTCCGACATGCTGCCCTCTGAATACGCCCGTGAGCTGTGCAGGCTTACGGACAGCGTCCCGCCTTTTCCCTTTCCTGAAGCCCGGGCAATCATCGAAAACGACCTTGGCGCGCCTCTGGAGCGGCTGTTTCCCGAGTTCGACCCCCGCCCCATCGCGGCAGGGTCCATCGCCCAGGTGCATCGTGCCCGCATTCCGGGCGGCCGCGAGGTCATGGTCAAGGTGCAGCGGCCCCATATCGACCGCGTCATCGACCGCGACATCAGCATCCTCCGGGGCATCGCTGAACTCATCGAGAGCTATGTTCCCGACATGGCTGTTTACAATCCCCGCGGGATCGTGGAAGAGTTCGCCCGGACCATTACCCGGGAGCTTGATTTTTTCATCGAAGCATCCAGCGCAATGCAGCTGAGGAAAAATTTCGAGGGAAGCAAGGCGCTCCGCGTTCCCGAAGTGTTTTCGGAGCTCATGAGCAGGCGGGTGCTGGTGCTGGAAGGGCTTACGGGCATACGCATCGATGATTTTGCCCGGCTGGACCACGAAGGGTTCGAGCGGTCCGACATCGCGCGGAAGGGAGCGGCAGCCTATTTCCAGATGGTCTTCCAGGACGGGTTCTTTCACGGCGACCCCCATCCCGGCAATATCTTCGTGCTGCCCGACGGCGTGCTCGGCCTGGTTGATTTCGGCATCATGGGCCGGGTCACCGGGGAGAACATGGAGTACTTTGCCAACACCATTGTTGCCGTCGTCCGGCAGGATTTTGACGCACTGGCCGGCCAGTATATCAATATGGGGTTCGTGTCCGATCAGGTGACGGACCTCGACCGGTTCCGCCGCGCTCTCCGGGAGGATTTCGCCGAGCTGCTTGCCCCCTATTACGGGATGACGGTGCGGCAGATAGACTTTGGCAGCTATATCGAGCGGTTCACCCAGCTGGCGATCAAGCACGGTCTGGAGATGCCGCAGAACCTGTATCTGGTGAACAAGACGCTGGTCACCCTCGAGGGCCTGCTTCGCCAGATCGACCCGGAGTTCGATCTCATCGCCGAAGCAAAACCCTACGTGGCGCGGCTGATCGGCCGGAAGAAGGACCCGCTTCGCAGGCTGCGTTCAGCAGGCAAGAGCGCCGAGGAGATGGCCGGCGTGTTTACGGCCATGCCGCGCCAGCTGCAGACGGTGTTCAGAAAATTCATCCACGATGACGTGCGTGTTCATGTCCGTCATGACCAGATGGACCACTTCATCCGGGATATCGACAAGTCGAGCAACCGGCTGTCCTTCAGCGTTATTACGGCGGCCATCATCGTGGCATCATCCATTATTATCCATTCGGGGCAGGGCCAGACGATGTTCGGCATGCCTGTATTCGGCCTGATCGGCTATGTGATCGCTGCGCTGCTGGGATTCTGGATCCTGATCGGCATCCTGCGGTCCGGCCAGTTGTGAAGGAAGCAGGCAGGGCAGTCCGGACTGCTCGCTGCTGCATAAGGGAGTTTGTATGAAAGTATTAAAATCGCGCATTAAATATCTGTTCCGCGCATGGACGGGCCTGAAGCGATGGGTCCTGCGGAATCCCTGGAAGGCGTTCCTGACCGCTACACTGGTGCTGGTCACCTTCGTTCATTTCTACACGGTCCTGTTCGTTCCGCCGGCACGGGAGAAGGTCTGGAAGGAGATCCAGGTGGCCGACGGGATGAGCTTCCGGGCCGTTTCCGTCCTGTTGAGCAAGGAAGGCATTGTCCGCTCCCAGCGGTATTTCGAGATATTCGGCAGGATCCAGGGCATCTCCCGGAAGGTGCGCGCCGGCTACTATGGCCTCGGCCCGCATATGAGCATGTGGGAGGTGCTGCGGGCCCTCAGGACCGGCCGGATCATCGAGTACGCGGTCACCGTGCCGGAAGGATACAATCTTTACCAGATCGGTTATGTGCTATCGCGCACACCGCTCATTGCGGAGCCTGTCGAGTTCATCAAGGTCGCCAAGAGCCGCCCTTTCGTTCAGGGCCTGGGGATCGACGCAGAAACACTGGAGGGCTACCTTTTCCCCGATACTTATTATTTCGCCAAGGGGACCAGTGTGGAGGCCATCGCGCGGCGCATGGTGCAGCATTACCGCCTGCTCTTTGCCGACTGCTACCGGGACCGGGCCGCTGAGCTGGGCTATACGGAACATGAGATCATCACCTTGGCATCCATCATCGAGAAGGAAGCAAAGGTGCCCTCGGAGCGGACCACCATTTCAGCGGTTTACCACAATCGGCTGAAACGCGGCATGAAGCTCCAGGCAGATCCGACGGCTGTGTACGGCACAAAGGCATGGGTGACGAAGGTGACCGCTCAGGACCTGAAAAGAAAATCCCCCTATAATACCTACCTTCATAAGGGCCTGCCGCCGGGGCCCATAGCAAATCCCGGAAAGGGGGCCATCCTGGCGGCGCTCCACCCGGAGCCAGTCGGGTATCTCTTTTTTGTGGCCCAGGGAGACGGCTC
>JBBIHD010000235.1:0-4331 GCA_037447195.1 Nitrospirota bacterium
ATGCGCTTTGCTCTATGCTTCTTTAATGCGTTCATTCGCGGCTAAATGCTTTTTTTTAGGCTTATCGAAGTGGTTCAGGAACAGATCCTGCGGAGCGGACCGATTGCCCGCCCCGCAGGCAGAGAATAGATCTACCGCCGGGGACCGCCGCCGGAAGGCATGGAACCCATCCCCATGCCGCCTCCGCTCCGGGGCCCGGCGGCGCCGCTGCCGGAGGCGCTGCCAGGACCTGACCCCGCATCCTGTTTCAGTCTGTCTCTGGTGTGGTCCTGGTCCCGAAGCCGGTCACGGTCCCTGTCGCGCGCGAAATCCTGCTCCATGGCCTTCTCGCGCTGCCTTGTCCGCTCCTGTGTTTGAAGCTTTTCCTTTTCCTGGCTCTTGTCCTTTTCCTGCTGTTCCATGCGGGACCGCTCCTGCGTCTGCATCTTTGTTTTGTCCTGATCCGTCGTCTGGGCAAATGCCGCAGCGCTGGATCCAAGGACAAGCGCCAGCATGGCTGTTATGACACTATATCTGAACATTGTTCATCCCTCCTGATATGTCGCTTTGTGATTACGTCATACGGACCCGCAAAGAGAGGGCGCCCTCCCGCCGCATGGTCCGTGGTGCCGTCGTTGCCGCCTACCGCCGGTTCCGCTGCAGTCCGCTGCCGGAGCCGGAGCCTCCCCCCGCTCCGGACTCATGCTGGAACGGGCCGCTCATGCCCCCTGTGCCGCGCTCGCCTCCCGTATGGAGCCGCGTGAAGGCATCCTGCCAGCTCCAGCCGCTGCGGCGCATGGAGAACATCTCGATCTCCTGCCGCGCCATCCCCTTTTCCGAAAAATCCAGGATCACGAACTGGCGCGCTGTCTGGACCGCCATTTCCCGCGGCATGCCGGCCTCGTTCAGGTTCGCCATGGACTCCACTGCCCGGGCGAACTGGGGCAAGGCGCGCTTCTTCTCCGCCGCAAGACCGCCGATCTTTGCGATATCATCGGCGGGGAAGCCCGCCTCAAGGGCCACTGCCGCGGCCCCGATCGCCCGGTCCCGTTCTTTGGCAGAGCCCGATCTCAAGCCTTGAGACCTGGCCTTGTCCACCACCTCAGCCGCTGCTGCAAGATGCTCCTTCACCTGCCCTGCGGCGATCAGGACTTTGTCCGAAGGCACCCCCTTGGCAATGCCCTGGTGAATGCGGTTCAGGACCGGGCCCTCGGGAAGGCCCTGCCGCTTCGTCTCGGCGGCGATCGACAGGAAGAGCGCGACCGACTGGCCGCCGATCTTCTGATCAGCGCCCTTCTTCACGAGTGCGGCCACATCCTCGGGCGCTATCCCCTGCTCAAGGGCCTCCCGCGCCTTCGCAACAAGCGCCGTCCGGACCTCAAAGGCATAGCCGGCTTCTGCTGCCCTGCGCTCCACAGCAGCCAGGGCGTCGTCCGGCGCCTGAGCGCCAAAGGCCGGCGCCGACGCCATGAGGACCACCGCAGCTATAGTGAGCACCAGCATCTTTTTCATGGCCATTCCTCTCCTCCCCTGCCTGATTACAGATGGTAGACCCTGCGCACCGAGTTCCGCGACCCGAATCCGTCGTCCCGGTACGCGTCTGCTGAAGGGTCGGGCATCCATGTACGGCCGTCAATGACGAACATGTAGGCATAGGTGCCCGCCCGCAGCGGCACCTCCACGTACCACTCGCCGGTGTCCGTGCGCGTCAGCAGGATCTCGTTCTTCATCCATTTATTGAACTCTCCGGCAAGCGCAACGCTCTGTGCCCCGGGCGCCTGCAGCCGGAACGCGACCATCACTGCTTGTGCCTTCCCCTGCTCCGGCGCTGCTGTCTGCACTGCGCCCCGCCCGGCCAGGAACACAGAGGCGAAAAGCGCCGCCAGCAGGAGAAACGCAAGCGTGGCCATGTTCCACCGTACGGTGTGAGGACGGAACAGGAACAGGGAGGCCTGTTTCCAGAACGGCGCCCTCTGCTCCGGAAGCCTGCGCATCACTTCGGCGGTGAAGAAGGGCGGCGCAGAGGGGTGCTTTGCATCTTCAAGGGCCAGGATCGTTTCCGCAAAGCCCTCGTAATCCCGCTTCAGGACAGGATCGGCATCGATCGCCTTCAGCATATGCTCGCGCTCGCTGTCGTTCAGCTCTCCGTCCAGCAGTCTTTGCAGCATTTCCCGTTCTTTATACATGGGTCCCCAGGCCCTCCTTCAGCAGGAACCGGAGCATTTCGCGGGCCCGCCATGCGCGCACCTTCAATGCCCCTTCGCTCACTCCGGCAGTCTGCGCAATCTCAGCGTAGTCCAGACCCCGGATATGCTTCAGCACGATCACTTCCCGGTACTCATCAGGCAGTTTGTTCAGTGCCTGCTGCAGCAGGTCCTCGTTCTCTTTTTGATGAAATCGCTCCTCAGGATCCGCGTCCCGGCCGGGAAGCACCTCTTCCAGGTCGTCCACGGATACGGTGTCCTTCCGCCCCCGCAGCATGTCCCGGCATTTGTTCAGCGTTATGCTCGTGAGCCAGGACGAGAACTTCGCCTCCCGCCGGAAGCTTCGCAGCGACACATAGGCGGAAAGGAAGCTTTCCTGCGCAGCGTCCTTGGCTGCGGCCTCGTCGCCGAGCATCCGAAAGGCGAGGACATAGACCATCTGCTGGTATTTATCGACCAGATGGGAATACACGTCCCGATCGCCCTGCAGGCATCGTTCAACGACCTTTTCGTCAGTGAGTTCCATGAGTGATGTTCGCTGCTGTCGCTCCTGTATGCCCATTAGACGGCAGTGCCGGGAAAAGGTTACGCGGATGCTGCTGATTACCCTGAAAAAGCATGTGGACACGGATAAAATCCGGAACAGCGGATCCGTGCCGGCAAAAACCAAATCGCCGCTGGTGAATCATTGTTCGAGAAAAAGTGCTGTTGGTATCCGCGCATATCCGCGAACATCAGCGTCCAACTGCCGTTTTTAGGGTCATAAGTACAGGACCGAGTTCTTGCCTCCCAATCCGTCGTCAGATATGCCGACACCGTGGGGATCCAGATGCCACGTCTCGCCGTCGATCAGGAAAAGATACTCGTGCCTGCCCGGGGAAAGGGGGAGTGTGATGCTCCACCACCCGCCGCGGTCAGGCCCGGACATCTGGTCCTTCTCGCGGTCCCAGCGGTTGAAGCTGCCCGCAATGGATACGTTCTTTGCGCCCGGCACGCGCACTTTGAAGGTAATGCCTTTTTCGCCAACGATCGGCGCCTTATAGGGGAACGCGCATCCGGCCGGAAGCATCAGCGCAACGATCATTCCCGCAGCCATGATCATGCGCAGGAAGGCCGCTTTTTTTATCATACGACCAATCATCATCGGGCCTGCCCCCCTTCCGCAAGAAGATCGAGCGCCTTTATGTGCGTCACATCGTTCTTGCTCGCCAGCAGCGGCACGGTCCTGTCCAGGCCCACGGATATGTAGTCGAGCCTGTCGCCGGAAAGATCGGTGATCACGCCATCCGCCTCCTCGAGGATCAGCATCCCCGCGGCATAATCAAAGGCCCGCGACGCCGTGGCCGTTGCAAAGACGCTGATAGCGCCTGACGCCAGATAGGCGAGATCGAGCGCAGTCGAGCCGAAGCACCTCGTGCGGTTCGCCCGCTGCAGCAGCGGCAGGATGCGCGGAATGTCCTTTGCCGGGCTTGACGCCTCGTATGCCGCGATGGTGATCTCATGGGTCGTCGGCGTTCGTATGCGGGAGCCGTTCTTGAACGCTCCCTGGCCCCGGATGGCCCAGAACTCGTCGCCCACAGCGAGGTTGATGACGTAGCCCACTGCCAGGTGGGACAGGGTGTCTCCCTCCAGCAGCGCGATGGAAGTGGAGAAAAAGGGTACGCCGGTCTTTGCATTGTTGCTGCCGTCGATGGGGTCCACGAGCACGCGCTTTTTTCCCTCGCCGAACTTCCTGATGCCGAGCTCCTCGGAAATGAGCGTGAAGGACTCGCCCTGGCGGTGAACTGCTTCCAGGGCGGCAAGGATGATGTCCTCGGCCCATTTGTCCACGGGAAAGGTCTTGTCCCCGCCGGCGCCGCGGCCCAGGGGGACGGCGCCTCCTTCGCGGGACAGGAACTCGGCGATGCCGGCGCGCATTTTCCGGCCCATATCCTGAAAAACTGTTAGCCACTGTTCGTTGTCCATGATGACTCCTTAATATAACCACGGATGAACACGGTCGAACCGAAAGAAAAGATCAGAATCGTCTTTGGCCACGGATAGACACGGATGCACAAAGGTTTATTAGAAACGAACCTGAACCATTTTCGCGCAAAGCCGCAAAGTCGCAAAGAAGGACTTGCTTTTGTCGAGTAGAGGATAGGCACA
>JBBIHD010000236.1:0-2919 GCA_037447195.1 Nitrospirota bacterium
GCCCTTGTTTTTTCCGTCTTTACCGTGTTCATCCGTGTTCCAACTGCCGTTTTTATCGCACCAGGAGGCTGATACATCAGCAGCCCGCTGGTTGAACCAATCCAGCATTGATTTTGTCGGGTCATTCGTGTACAATTTTCATCAGAGTCGTGCAGGGAGACGCATAAGGGGAGTGCTGTTATGCAGAATGTAAAACAATTGAAAATAGATGATCTGCCCGCAGAGGCGCAGCAGGAGTTGATCGATTTTTTCGAGTTCCTGTCCGCGAAATACAAGAAGCAGGCTTCATCATCAGGCAAAAACAAAAAGACGTTTATGCAGCTCGTGGCGAAACATGCTTTCGAGCTACCCGAAGGGTATACGTTCAGCCGGGACGAAATATATGAGCGACAGGCTGCAAGCTATTGTACTCCGAAGACCTGCATGGTGACCACGTCATCGAAAGCAAGCTCAAGATCGTAACTCCCCTGTAAATTCATTTCCACCAGACGCTTACGCCGATAACACTTACAGAAAAGTGTCGAAATTCGCATCTCAGTCAAAGGCCGAAAAAAGGCAATGCATTCTCGCGCAAAGCCGCTAAGCCGCCAAGGTTGAAGCAGGGGTGAATTGCGGAATAAGTTTAAAATCTTTCTACCACGAAGAGCACGAAGGGCACGAAGAAAAGCTGAGAACGGGTTTCTCGCAGAGGCCGCAGAGTTCGCAGAGTAAGGCAAGGGTCTGAGGTTTAAACGCACGAAGTCAGCTTTCCGTGCTCCGCTCCAGGGACGTGCTGGGTTTGGGGTACAGATGAGAACCCGAGCTTCTTGCTCAGTACCCATACGAAAATTTAGCCAGGTGACCGAGTCTGAGGGTTAAACATTTCGGACTGTCTGAGGGCAAAGCCCGAGTTTCCGAAATGTACCGAGGACGACCGAGCATGGCGTAAAGAATTTTCGTCGGGGCGCCCTTCTTTCGGTTACCTTTCTTGGGCGCGCAAGAAAGGTAACAAAAAAGCGCTTTAATTATAGAGCAGAAATCAATACAGAGACTATGTAACAACCGCATAAAAGTCAGAAGATCACCTTTTTACCACGAAGAGCACGAAGTAGCCTTTTCAGTTCTCAATAATACTTTCTCCGCTTCTCCGTGCCTCCGTGGTGAACGGTACTTCTTTTCCGCAGTTTCAGATCTTATCTGTATCCAACTGTAGTGCATCGGAGGCATTCAATGTTCGGAAAGCGCATTACCCTCTTCAAGCTCTTCGGTTTTTCCGTCCACGTGGACCTGAGCTGGCTGATCATCGCCGTGCTGATCACCTGGTCCCTGGCCCAGGGGCTCTTTCCCCACCAGTTCGAAGGCCTGCCTGCGGCGGCCTACTGGATCATGGGCGCAGCAGGCGCGGTGGGGCTCTTCTTCTCCATCGTGTTCCACGAGCTGTTCCACTCTCTCGTGGCGCGGCGATTCGGCATTCCCATGACCGGCATCACGCTGTTCATCTTCGGCGGCGTTGCCGAGATGGACGACGAGCCGCCGAACCCGAAGGCCGAGTTCTTCATGGCCATTGCCGGGCCCCTGTCGAGCATCGTGCTGGGCATCCTGTTCTATGCCCTCTTCATCATTGCGGCGCTTGCGGAATGGCCGCTCATCGCGGCGGGCGTGCTCGGCTACCTGGGCGTGATCAACTGGATCCTGGCGGCCTTCAACCTGCTGCCCGCCTTTCCGCTCGACGGCGGCCGCGTGCTGCGCTCGGCCCTGTGGCACTGGAAGCGGAACATCCGCTGGGCAACGCGCATTGCCTCGCAGATCGGCTCGGGCTTCGGCATCGGCATCATCATCCTGGGCCTGGTGAGCCTGGTGCGCGGGAACGTGATCGGGGGCATCTGGTGGTTCCTGATCGGCATGTTCCTGCGCAGCGCGTCCCAGTCCTCCTATCAGCAGGTGGTGGTGCGCAAGGCCCTGGAGGGCGCGAAGGTGCTGCGGCTCATGCGGCGCGACCCCATTACCGCGCCGCCGTCCATCAGCCTTGCCGAGTTCGTGGACGGGTATGTCTATGCCTATCACCACAAGATGTTCCCCGTCGAGGAGGGCGGCAGGCTCGCCGGGTGCATTACCACGCGCCAGGTCAGGGAAGTGCCGCGCGAAGAATGGGGCCGCAGGACCGTGGGCGAGATCGCGCGCAGCTGCTCCCTGGAGAACACGGTGGCGCCGGACCTGGACGTGATAAAAGCGCTGGCCCTCATGAACCGGACAGGCAACAGCAGGCTGATGGTGGTGGAAGGCGGCCGGCTCGCGGGCATCATCTCGCTCAAGGACATCATGGGGTTCCTCTCCCTGAAGATGGACCTGGGCGGGGACGAGGAGGAGTAGGGGCGAGTGCGGAATGCGGAATGCGGAGTGCGGAATTAGAAATATGGAAACAGCCAGGACTTGGTCGCTCGCAGAGCCGCAGAGGACGCAGAGTAGTTCGCAAGGCTAAGTAGTAATCTTCGAAAACACTCAAAAGAATAAGGCGTCTCGCGCAAAGCCGCCAAGGCGCAAAGGAAAACTTTTGATCCTGGTTTTAAACCAGAGACCATAGCTTCTCTTGGCGAACAAAGCCTGTCCGGTTTGCTGAAAGTCGGGACGCCTTGGCGAGAAATCAGCCTGGTTTCCTCAGTGTTCTCTATGATTCCGTGGCGGGTCCTGTTCACGCCTTCCTGGTCATCCCAAAGTTTCAGAATTCCCACCCTGCAGAGATCACATTTACTTCCTGTGCGCCATTCAGCCGCATCCCTTCTGTCCGGTGATTGACTTTTCCCGTTGCCAGATAAATAATAATAGAAAGAGCAGGTGTCAGGGGTGAGAGGCGAGTGCGGAATTCGGAATGCGGAGTGCGGAATAGGGAACAGAGAACAGAGAACAGAGAACAGAGAACAGAGAACAGAGAACAGAGAACAG
>JBBIHD010000236.1:3019-4328 GCA_037447195.1 Nitrospirota bacterium
AGAGAACAGAGAACAGAGAACAGAGAACAGAGAACAGAGAACAGAGAACAGAGAAAGTGATCTTACCCCATGCGCCATGCTCTTTGCCCTATGCGCAATAATGCAGGTGAATTATGCTGTTCCGGGACAGAAAAGATTCAGGCGAGCAGCTTGCCGAGCGGCTGCCGGGATACGCGGACAGGAAGGACGTTGTTGTGCTCGGCCTGCCGCGCGGCGGCGTGGTGACTGCCCAGGAAGTGGCGCTGAAGCTGCACGCGGCCCTGGACGTGCTGATCGTGCGGAAGCTGGGCTTTCCGGGCCAGCAGGAGCTGGCCATCGGAGCCGTATCGGAGACGGGCGCCGTTGTCCTGAACAGGGACCTGATCGCTTCGGGGCATGTATCGCAGGCCTACATCGACGAAGAGACGGAGCGGCAGAAGGGCGAGATCGGCCGGCGCGTGCATCTCTACCGCGGGGGCATGGTCCTGGCCGGGCTGAAGGACAGGATCGTCATTCTTGTCGATGACGGCGTTGCCACGGGCGCAACGGCAAAGGCCGCCATCGAGGCGCTGAAGCGCGAGCAGCCCCGGCGGCTCGTGGCGGCCATCCCGGTGGCGCCTCCCTCGACAGCGGCGCAGATCGAACAGATGGTCGATGAGTTCGTCTGCCTCGCCATGCCCGAGAACTTTCTTGCCGTGGGGAACTTCTACCGTGATTTTCGCCAGACCACGGACGAGGAGGTCATGGAGATCCTGGGCCGGTCCGGCGCGGCGCAGGCGAAATCGGCATGATCATCAAAGCAAGAAAAAAGGCGTCTCTCGCAGAGGCGTAGAGTTCGCAAAGGGTGAAGCGGCGAGCGGGGAGTGACGGGCACGGAAACGTCAAAGCCCTGTCTCTCACAGAGGCGTCCCAACCGAGTCGGGGACAGGCGGCGTTCGCAGAGAAAGGCCCACTCCACCCTGCCTCCCCTTGCCAAGGGGAGGTGTGGAGAGGTGAAGTTCTCTCCAGGATGTATATTCCTCTTCGTGGCTTTGTGCCTTTGTGTGAGAGCGAATGGTTTTAGGCGCTTACGCCTATGACATCGACAAGTTTTCGTCGATGTTTGTGACATGTCGTTCTTACTTGACAAATCCCCCCGGACCGGGTGGAGGACCTGGCGCCGGAGGTGGCCGTCTTCTTCATGGACACGGAGCTGCGCATGAAGGACAAGATCGTGCCCCTGTTCGAAGGGGCGCTCGAAGGCAGGAAGGAGTCTCCCGCGCCGGTGGTCCGCATGGAGCGCGAGCTGTTCCGCATCGGCGAGAGGCTCTTCATCATCAACGCCAAGGAG
>JBBIHD010000237.1:0-4309 GCA_037447195.1 Nitrospirota bacterium
GAGCAGGAGCGACAGGGCCTTCAGGCCTGCGGCATAGGCGTTCAGCCTGCTGAAGAAAATGGTCGAGTTACCGGCCACGTGGGCGATGACGAACAGGACCAGCACCTGGCCCGTGAAGGCCATGAGCAGTTTTCTGCCGATCGTGTTGGAGGGAAGCAGCATGTTCAATCCTTCAGTAGATTCCTGGGCCGGACAAGCCGGAACTAAAAAAACTTTTGACGCGGATAAGAGCGGATAACCTTCTATGAAAAATCGGGATCCTTCATGACCCGATCAGCGTATATCAGCGTCAAAGAGGTCACTCCCCCGTCATGCTCTTCGGATCCAGCAGCCGGTCCAGTTCTTCCTTCGGCAGGTCCGTCATCTCCGCCGCCACGTCCTTGATCGGCCTTCCCTCGGCATAGGCCTTTTTCGCGATGGCCGCGGCCTTGTCGTAGCCGATCACGGGGTTCAGGGCCGTGACCAGCACGGGGTTCCGGTCCAGGAGCGACGCGATGCGCTCCCGGTTCACCGTCAGGCCGGCCAGGGCCTTGTCCGCGAGCAGGCGGGAACTGTTCGCGAGCAGCGTGACGGACTGGAGCAGATTGTGGGCGATCACGGGAAGCATCACGTTCAGCTCGAAGTTGGCGTGGGTGTTCGCAACAGCCACGGCCCCATCGTTGCCGATCACCTGACAGCAGGCCATCATGACAGACTCGCAGATGACGGGATTCACCTTGCCGGGCATGATGCTCGACCCGGGCTGGAGCGCCGGAAGCGATACTTCGCCGAGGCCGGCAAGGGGGCCGCTGTTCATCCAGCGCAGGTCGTTCGCGATCTTGATGAGCGCCGCAGCCGTGGTCTTGAGGTGGCCTGAGAGCTCCAGGGCCGTGTCCATGGAGGCCTGGGCGGCAAAGTGGTCATCAGCCTCGGTAAAGGAGAACGTGGTAAGGTCCTTCAGCTTCGCGGCCAAGCGCCTGCCGAAATCAGGCGGCGTGTTCACGCCTGTGCCCACGGCAGTGCCGCCGATGGCGAGCTTTGCCAGTCGCGGCAGGCAGGATTCGATCCGTTCTTCGCTCTGCCTGATCTGTGCGGCCCAGCCGCCCATCTCCTGGCCCAGCCGCACCGGCATGGCGTCCATCAGGTGCGTGCGGCCTGTCTTGACCACGTCCCGGAACTCCTTCGCCCGCTTCGTAATGGTCTCGCGCAGATGGCGCAGGGAGGGAAGCAGCGATTCCTGGACGAGCAGGCAGGCGCTCACATGAATGGCCGAGGGGATCACGTCGTTCGATGACTGGCCCTGATTGACGTGGTCGTTTGGGTGGACCGCTGCGCCGGCGCCGAGGATCTGCTTTGCCCGGCCCGCGATCACCTCGTTGGCGTTCATGTTCGTGGAGGTGCCGGACCCGGTCTGGAAGATATCGAGGGGGAAGTGGTCGTCCCATTTCCCTTCAGCCACCTCGCGTGCGGCCTGGATCACGGCCAGGGCTGCCTTGCTGTCAAGCAGGCCCAACTCGGCGTTTACCTCTGCCGCTGCCTGCTTGATCAGCCCCAGGGCCTGGATGAAGACGCGGGGAAAGCGGATGCCGCTCACGGGAAAGTTCTCGACGGCCCGCTGGGTCTGGGCGCCGTAGAGCGCTTCAGCGGGAACGCGCACCTCGCCGAGCGAGTCTTTTTCGATGCGGTGATCAGGCATGGGTTAATCAGCAGAAGCAGAAGAAAATACTATTTCCTGTTCAGAACGAGATTTACGTTGATTGGGATTGTCCAGCCTGTCAGCGGAATTGCAGAGAAGATCAATTCCTTCACGATATAGTTTCAATTATACCGGCTCTGTCAGGTTTTTGCACCGTGATTTTGAAAGAAAAGACGGGGTTCACAAGTTACGATTACCAATCGCAGGGGGATATGGCGCTTGACCCTCATATAGAGTAATGAAACAGTGCAACTATGGGTCCCGGACGCTCACCGCAGCTTGCGGAAAGTTGACCATCGCAAGAGTTGAATCTATAATGAATAGTAACAGCTCAGGAACTCTGGTCAGCCTTGAGCGATAGGCCTGTCTGCGTGTACGCACAGGCAGGCGCTGTGAGCGTGCAGTGTAAGCGCCCGCGGACCGAAAGCGCTGAGGATATAAAGCACCTGTTCTGTTGAAGGTTCGGCGTTTTATGGCACGCTAAGCGACAGAGCGAGCGGCTGACCTGAGTAATTACGATGCGTGAAGCAACGCAGTGAGCCGCGATTTAGATTTCGGCCAGTCCGGACCAGGAGAGGCCAATGCTGAGCCTTTGCAGTCCCAGCTACAGCATCACCATCCGCGTTGAGATCGAGAACCGCATCGGCATGTTCGCCCGCATCGCCACGGCCATCGGCAGCGCCGGCGGCGACATGGGAGCCGTGGACATCGTGCGCGTGGAAAAGGGCAAGATCATCCGCGACATCACCGTGAACGCCAGGGACGTGGCCCACGAGAAGGCCATCGTGAAGGCCATCAGGACCGTGGCGGGCGTCAAGGTCATCCGGGTCATGGACCGGACCTTCTTCGCCCACCTGGGCGGCAAGATCGAGATAAAGAACAAGCTTCCCGTGCGGGACCGGAACGACCTGTCCAAGGTCTACACGCCGGGCGTGGCCCGGGTCTGCACGGACATCCATCAGAACCGGGAGCATGCCTTCCGCTACACCATCAAGGGCAACAGCGTGGCCGTGGTGAGCGACGGCACGGCCGTGCTCGGCCTGGGCGATATCGGGCCCGAGGCGGCTTTGCCGGTCATGGAAGGCAAGGCCATGATCTTCAAGGAGTTCGCCGATATCGACGCCTTTCCCGTGGTCCTGGCCACGAAGGACGTGGACGAGATCGTGCAGACGGTCAGGAACATCGCGCCGGCCTTTGGCGGCATCAACCTGGAGGACATCGCGGCCCCGCGGTGCTTCGAGGTGGAGGAGAAGCTGCGCAAGCTGCTGGACATCCCCGTGTTCCATGACGACCAGCACGGCACGGCCGTGGTGGTGCTTGCCGCGCTCGTGAACACGGCCCGGCTGCTGAAGCGGGACATGAAAAAGTTCAGGATCGTGGTGGTCGGCGCCGGGGCCGCAGGAACGGCGACAACGAAGATCCTGCTGTCGGCGGGCCTGCGCGACATCATCGTCTGCGACAAGGTCGGCACGGTCTACGCGGGCAGGAAGCAGGACATGGACCCCTATAAACGTGAGCTTGCTAAGGCAACGAATCCGCGGAACGTGAAAGGGTCGGTAAGCGACGCCATGAAGGGGGCCGATGTCTTCATCGGCCTCTCGGCGCCGAAGGTGATAACGACCGACGATATCCGGCGCATGTCACGGGACCCCGTGGTCTTCGCGCTGGCCAACCCGGTCCCCGAGATCGCGCCGGAAGAGGCGGAGCCGCTCGTGCGCGTCATGGCCACGGGCCGGTCGGACTATCCGAACCAGATCAACAACATGCTCGGCTTCCCCGGCATCTTCCGGGGGCTGCTGGACGCGCGCGCCCGGAGCGTGAACGAGGCCGTGAAGCTCGCCGCGGCAAAGGCCATTGCCCATACGGTAGATGAAGAGGAATTGACCGAGGATTACATCATACCGAGCCTTTTTGACAAGAAGGTCGTGTCCTCAGTGGCTGATGCCGTGGCCGAGGCGGCGAAGAAGACGGGTCTTGCGAGGAAGTAAGGGGATATGATCCCGAAAAAAAGCATTTGGACACGGAAGGATCGGATCGACTATATGATAACGTCGGATATAGCCGAAAACTAAGCCATTATCTGCCGGGCGGACAGCTTGTCAAGAGAACGTTCGCCGTTATCCGCGTCTTGTCCGAATTGATCCGCGTCAAATGCCGTACTTAGGATTATCTCAGACCGCGACCTTCACCACGACCTTGTGGATCTCTCCCTCGGACACGAGCGGCAGGTGTGCGTCTTCGGGGAAGAAGATCACGAAAGCGCCTGCATGGACCAAGACCAAGGCATCGGGCCCGTCAGTGAAAAATCGGATGTCCTTTTCCGGGTCGTAGGGGCCGGCCGGAGCTTTGCACTGTGAGCCGGGCTTCCAGCCCATCTCGTCGAATCCCGCGATGACGTACTGGATGTCAATGAACTTCCGGTGCGTCTCCAGCTTTCCGTCCTGCCTCTTCCGCCCCGGCCCTTTTGACACAAGCGCAAAGACCCGCTCGCCGTCGATCTCATGCCTGCCCGGCTCCAGGAGTGCGAGGTCAGGACGCTTCAGGAAGTCAAAGGCCTTTAGAAAGCTTTTGTGCAGGTCAAGATAGCGAAGGTTGTTTTCAAAGATGTCGAGGATCATAATGAGTGATGAGAGA
>JBBIHD010000238.1:0-4304 GCA_037447195.1 Nitrospirota bacterium
GCAGGAAGTCCTCCTTGATGCCGCCGACCACTTCGGTGATCTTCGTGGACATGGAGCTGAAGTCCTGCACCATCATGCCGATCTCGTCGGACTGTGTTGTCGTGACATGATGGGCTGCGTTGAAATCGCCGCCCGCCATGCTGCGGGAAGTCCCTGCCACGAGCCTGATGGGCCGGATGATGGTCAGCATCAGATAGCGCGCGGCGAGGACAATGAGCAGCATCGCTATGCCGCCGCCAAAAATGATGCCCCATTTGAAAATAAGGGATTCCCGCTTGATCTCCGCCACCATGGCCGGCACGTCGGCGCGCACGCGGTCAACGGCCTCCTTGGTTGCGGAAAAGGCCTCATCGTAGGACCGGGCCACGGACTCGCGCATTGCCTCCATGGCCTGTCCGATGTTGCCGGTGGACACCATGGGCATGAGGTCGCTTTCTACCGTGCTCCGGAACCGGGACCAGGCCTGCTGCGACGCGCGGACCGAGGCAATGGCGTCTCCCCTGCCTGTCTGCTCGACCTCGTTCCCGATCTGGACGAAGAGCTCGTCATTGCGGGAGCTCAACCCCTCGTAAATACCGCGTTGTTCTTCCCGCTTGTTGTTCTCGTCTTCGACCACCATCAGCAGCAGCGCCGTGCGCGCAAAGGAAAGATTTGCCCGGACCCTGGCAAGATCGTCGGCGATCAGCATGCTCTTCTCGATCTCGCTGTACACGGGCCCGCCCACCTGGATGCGGCTGAACACGCCGTATCCCGCAGCCAGGGCCAAAGCCGCCAGGACGATCATGACGCCGAAGAGGAGTCCGATCTTCATTTTTATGCTTGCTGTGCGTCGAACCGCTGAATCAGATCTTGCCATGGGGCTTTCCTCCCGGATTATTACTTCGCGATCACAGCGGCTGCCGCGACTCCTGCAGGCGGCGACGCCTTTTCCCCGGATCGTGCCCGGCCCGGCCGCCCAGAGAGGGCCGCTGTGGACACTTCCGTGCTGAAGCCCGCTGTTGACCGGCGCAAAGCCTCGACGATGCCCGAAAGCCGGCTCACATCATCCATGACGCCCGCGGACAAGGCCGCCATATCCTGCGATGCGGAAGACGTCCGCTCGCCCGAGGCGGCCACTTCCTCCGATGCCGCTGACTGCTCTTCCACTGCCGCGGCGATATGCAGGATCTGGTCGCGCACCTGCCGGACGGATTCAACGATGCCTTCGAGGAACCCGCCTGCGGCCTTGAGGTGCTCCGACACTTTGACCACCTCGCCCGAGGCGTTGCTCATGGAGGTCATGGTCTGCTCCGACTCGGCCTGGATGGACGCGATGCGATGCGTTATCTCGGCCGTGGCCTGGATGGTCCGCTCGGCCAGCTTCCGCACCTCGTCGGCCACAACGGCGAATCCCCGGCCCTGCTCGCCTGCCCGGGCCGCCTCGATCGTGGCATTCAGCGCCAGCAGGTTCGTCTGGTCGGCGATGCCCTTGATCGTCGCGGCTACGCCGCTGATCTCCGTCACGCGCTTGTTCAGTTTTTCGATCATGGTGGCAAGCGCGACCGTGGCATCATACAGGCTGTCCACGACGGCCCCCGACGCTTCGGCCGACCCTTTTCCCTTCGAGGCCGTAGCAAGGGCGTCCGTGGACATGGCAGCCGCCGATGACGCGTTGCGGGCAATGTCGCCGATGGTCCTGCTCATCTCCTCGGCGGAAACGGCTATCTGGCCCGACTGGCTCGCCTGCTCTTTCGCCCCTGCCGCGGCACGCCTCGCCCGTTCCGTCAGGCCCTCGACCAGCCCCGCAATGTCCCCTGATGATCGCTGCATGGTTGCCACCATGCCGTTCAGGGAGCGCACCATCGTTCCGATGCGCCGTGACAAGGTCCCGAACTCGTCCTTGCCTGCGTCGTCCACAGCCGTGGTCAGGTCGCCCTTCGCGATCCCGTCTGCCGAGGCGATCACCTTTGCGAAACCCCGTGCCAGGCGCCGGTCGACCAGGAGCCACAGATAGACCATGACCGACAGGCCCAGCAGCGACACCGCTGCCTGGACGAGGTAGTCGTCGGGCATGACCGCGATCACCGCCACATTGACCGACGCGCAGAGCGCGAGGGCGACGAGTGAAAGTTTTAATTGCGCAACGATCTTCATTTCCTGCTCCCGAAATTTGTTCTCATGTGCCTGATCCCGCCATCCCGAACAGGGCGCCCTGCTCAGCTTCGCTGAACAGCCGGTCCGCATCGATGGCTATGACGAGCGTATCGCCGGTCCTGATGATGCCCCTGATGAAATCCCCGCTCATGCGCGCCGACGCGGGAAGCGGCGGAACGATCTGCTCCGGCAGGACGCGCAGCACCTCCAGCACGGCGTCAACGATCACGCCCATGACAACGCCCCGGATGATCATGATGATGATCTTGGTGCGCTCGTCGGGCTCGCGGCTGTCGAGCCCGAACCGCCGCCGCAGGTCCAGCACCGGCACCACCTTGCCCCGCAGGTTCATGGCGCCGGCCAGAAACGCAGGCGCCTTCGGCACCGGCGTGATCTCCCGCATGGTGTTCACTTCCCGGACCTTCAGGATCTCCACGGCGTAGTGCTCGCCGGCCAGTACAAAGGTCACGAACTGGAGCATGCTGGCGGGTGCTTCGCATGCCTCCTGGTCGGCGCCGGCCGCCCCGCCCTTTGGATCGAGGCCGGGAATGTTCATACCTTGAACCATGCCGCCATCTCCTTTAACTGTGCCGCCTGCTCCGCCAGCTCGGCCGACGAGAGGCGCACCTGCTCGGCCGACGACGAGGACTGGCGCGTGATGCCCGAAATGGTTTCCATGTTCCGCGCCACCTCGTCAGCGGCAGTGGACTGCTCCTCCGATGCGGCGGCGATGCGGTGGACCATGTCCATGGCCTCGGACGAAGCACGCACGATCGATTCCAGGGCCTTGCGCGCCAGCTGCGCCTGCTCGGCGCCCCGGTCAACCTCGGCGCTGCCCGTCCGCATGGCCGCTATTGACTCCTGGGCAGCGGCCTGGATGGACGCAATGCGCTGCGAGATGTCCCGCGTGGCCTTGCCGGTCCGCTCGGCCAGCTTGCGCACCTCGTCGGCCACGACAGCGAACCCCATTCCCTGCTCGCCTGCCCGGGCCGCCTCTATGGCCGCGTTCAGGGCAAGCAGATTGGTCTGCTCGGCAATGCCGTTGATTACCGTCACGATATCGCCGATCTGGGCGGAATTCTTGCCCAGCTCCTCGATGGTGATCGCCGCGGTCTTGACGGTCTCTGAAATAGCGACCATGCTCTCCGTTGCCGTGTCCACCACGGCCTTGCCCGAGGCGGCCGCTTCCGACGACCGCCGGGTAACATCGGCCGCGTGACTTGCGTTGCGGGCCACCTCCGCCACGGTCTGGGACACTTCGGTCATGGACGTGACTACCTGCTCCGTAAGGGTGCTCAGGTCCCGGGACCCGCGGTTCAGATCGTCTGCTGTTGACGACAGTTCCTCGGACGCCGACGCGACATGGAAGGTGCTCTCCGACATCTTCGTGATCACGCCTTTCACGTTATCCACCATGGCGACCATGTGGCCGGCAAGCACGGCGATCTCGTCCCGTGAACCATTGACCGAATCAGCCACACGCACGGTAAGGTCGCCGCCTGACATGCGGTCCATGGTGGCCGTGAACTTGTCAACGGGTTCAAAGAGCTTCTTCCGGCTCACAAAATAGCCGCCGATGGCCCCGCCGCACAGCATTGCCATCAGGAACAGCGCAATGAACTGGGTCTGCATGGTCAACCGGTCCATGGTCGCATATCCGTCGGCAATCTGCCTGTCAAGGTATGTTCTGTAGGCGTCAACGTGTTTCCTGATATCCCCGATCAACGGTTCCACCCTCGCCTGGAGAACCGTCTTTTTCCTGTCCGCGGAGCCGGCTGCGACGATCTCGCGGGCATGCTCATGCAGCTGCCGGTGGGGCGCTTCGAAGCCGCGAAGGATCTCCGCCTCTTCAGGCGCGGCAGGCCGGCGCCCATAGTACCACTTGCCGAAATCGCACTGCGCAGCATCAAGGGCCTGGTCGAAGCGGTCGCCCTCGTACACATGGCCCTTCAGGTCCACAAGCCAGTGCAGATGGTCGATGTATTTTTGGCCCAGGAAATCCATGAGCTTCACGTTTTCAGCCTGCTCCTCATCGGCCTCGGATGGATGACGGCCTGCGCGCGCGGCGGGGCCGGCGCCGCGGCCGCGCGGCTGCTGGAGGATCTCCGGCCCGGCACCTATGCCGTATTCGAAACCAGTCACGGGGATTTCGCGGCCCGGCTTTATGTCGA
>JBBIHD010000239.1:0-4271 GCA_037447195.1 Nitrospirota bacterium
GCGTGCGCTCCAGATCGTCAATGACGCTCTGCAGCTGGCCCGGATCGGCCAGGTCGGCGGCAAGGGCGCGGTGTCCGCTGCCCAGATCCTTTACCAGGGCCTCGAGCTTGTCCTTTGACCGGGCTGCGCAGGTGACTGCGAACCCTTCCTGCGCCAGTTCGCGCGCAAAGACCTCTCCGATGCCGCTGCTTGCTCCGGTTACCAGCGCTGTCTTGTTCATGGCGTTCTCCTTAACTGTGCAGGATTCGAGATGCTGGATTCATGATGCAGGATGCACGATGCCTGATGGCGGCGTCATGGGTCCTGCGCCTCACTCCCTGACATGCTCCGTGCCGACGATGAAGCCGTTGCCGATGAAGCTCATGCCTGAAGCCAGCTTGAGGGTATAGGTCTCGCCCGTCGTCTCTTGCTTCAGGATCTCCTGCAGCCTGTATTCCTGGATCTTCTTTTCTCCATCGTAGACCAGAAAGACATCTCCGATCTCGTACCGCCCCACCCTCCCGGCCTGCCTGGGCCGCGGATCATAGGCTGCCCAGCCCTTGCCCTTGACCCAGAAGGGATGTTCCGCAGTTGCCTTTATTTCGAACCCCTTCTCGATCCTGAGGGTGAGCAGGTGAGAATGGACGGCCTTGATCACCCTGGTCACGACGGCCGTGGCCATCCGGTCCGTATTCGGGTCGTACTGCAGCACCCGCTCTCCAATGGCAATGGTCTCGATGGGCCGCTTGGAGCGCTCAAGGGAGACCACCGTCCCCTTTGCCAGGCAGTGCACGTCCAGGCCGTCAAAGAAGATCTCCGTGATGGCGGTGTCGTCGTAGGCGTCGCCATTGTACGCCTCGAGGATCTCGAACTTGAGGACAAGCTCCTTCCCGTCCGAGGTGCGGCCGAGCGGTCCGGGCAGCGTGAAGGTCTGGAGCGCCCGGGTGTCCTGCAGTTCGAGCCGGGCAAAGGGCCTGTTGTTCACCGAGAGGAGCAGGCGTTTCACCCGCGAGTTCTTCTTCCAGGCCTCCTCGCTCTTCGTATACCCGTTGTAGATCTCGATTGCAGTGACCCGCGGGCTCTTGTTCTCGAAGAAATATTCGAGGTACTGGCCCTGGCCGTATCCATCAACGCCTTCGACCCAGGCTGTCTTGAAGCTGAAATCATGGGCATTCTTTGCCTCGTAGGTTATGGCGCCCGATGATTTCAGGGCGGAGGATGCCGTGACCTTATAGGGCCCTCCGCCGCAATAAATACCAGCTGCATCCACCAGGCAGGACATCCCAGAACGACGCGTCCTCGGACTCACCATATTTCTCCAGCAGCTCCCGTTCTTTCTCGGTGATCGCGCCGCCTGATGCACCCTTTCGCAGTTTTTCTCGCACCCTGTTTGTCTCTTCGAACTCCTTGAGGGCCTGTGCGCTCAGATCAGGGGTCGCACCGATAACGGGCTTCAGCACGATCGTTTTCGGCTGCTGCGCGTATGCTGCGGCGGATAGGCAAATGGCGATGAAGAGGAGAACAAGCTTTTTCATGAGGTCTCCTTGTTATGCAGGATGCCTGATGCACGATGCCGGATACAAGATGCAGGATGCACCTTAAAGTTCGGAGTTGCGAGTTCGGAATTCGGAGTCATCATCAGTATACAGAATGCAGCAGTCAGAATGAACCAGAGGAAATCTGCGTCAATCTGCGGCCCGCCGATGGCTGTGCACTGTTTCCTCAGAACGCCCGGTCTCCTTCTTTTCCTTGAACCTGCTGAGCGACACGACCTGCTTGCCGCCGCCCTCGCCGGACCCTGCCGGGCCCTCAGCCGGCTGCTCTCTGGCAACGTCGTTCCTGAGGAACTGCACGGCCGCCTCGGGCGAGAACACGGCAACGAGGTCGTCGTGATGAAGATGGACCTCCTCCTTGCTGGCGCCGAAGGCGAGCACGCAGGAGACGTTCCCTTCGGCGTCCCACTCCATCTTGTTGTTGGTCCGGCTGTTGAAGACCAGCACGATCCCGTGCTGCTTCTCATCGTCCGTGAAGCCCCGCTTGCCGATGACCGTGCGGTCCGAGTGCTTCACCACGAGGTAGACGGAGCCGAAGTCGTTCCAGAGATCGTAGAAGATCTTCTGCAGATATGCGACCTGTTTTTTCATGGACTGATCACCTGTTGTTCAATGCCGGCTACGCCGGTAAACAGCGACGCAGGAGGCGTCTTAGTGTTCGGAGTTCGGAACCGGCCAGGCGCGGTCGCCTATCTCGTCCTGAGCGAGATGGCCCCGGCGCTGCAGACCCTGCGGCAGAGGCCGCAGCCGAAGCATTTCCGCGGATCTATGCGGGCATGGGAACCGCCGTTGTGCTGGCGGCTGCCGATGGCCTGGAAATGACACTCGGCATCGCAGAGGCCGCACCCCGTGCAGAGTGCTTCATCGACCTCGGCGACCTGCTCGGCCCGCTCCATCGTCTCCACGCCGGTGCGGGAGATGGTCAGCATGGCAAGGCAGTCTTCGGGCCTGCAGTTGCAGATGGCGCCGATGAAGGGCGTCATCATGGTCCAGATGGTGTGGACCCTGCCCTGCTCTTCCATGGCCGTCATCTGCGCCATGGCCTGGTCAGGGCTGAGCTGCTCCATGCCCTCATCAGAGGCCTTGCCGAAGTAGGCCATGTCGATGTCCCTGTACCAGGCCTCGGGCCCGTAGCTCACGGCGTAGCAGCAGCGCTCCTCTTTCTTCCCGATGTTCCACCGGCAGGCGCAGGGCATGCGCACAACGGTCCTGGCCTTGCCCACCACGTCGTTGATCTCTTCGATGGGCAGCACCTGGCCGAAATGCTCGGCCTTTGCCTTGCCGACCATGGCGGCCTTGACCGCCTCGGGCAGCCTGCCTTTCTTGCGGTAGATCGCCTCGAGCCTGCCGAGCGTCTGGAACCCTTCGCTGAACGCGGACGTGAGAAAGTTCTCGATATACCGGCGGCGCTCGAGATCGGACAGGAGGTCCTGGGCGTAGTTCTTTGCATTCTTGTACCAGATCTTTCCGTCGCCGTGCTTTGTACAGAATTCACACATGGTCTGCTCCGAAAGCTGTCAGTTGCTGATGCCGCACAGAAAAAAAGAGCCTGAGAATCCATGGACTCTCAGGCTTATCAAATGCTATGATCCGCGCACGGCGGACCGATCAGACGCCTCAGCCGCCGCCCCAGGAAAAGCCGCCTCCCGTGCCGCAGCTTGACCCTGATCCGAGCGAGGAAAAGGTCGACACGATCTTGCGGGACTTCTTTTCGCTGCAGTAGGGGCAGGCCGTGTCTTCCGCCTTCGCCGTCAGGGACTGGAGCAGCACGAAATCCTTGCCGCAGGCCTCACAGAGATATTCGTAAAAGGGCATTCTTCAACTCCTTTCAACTCCCCGGCGATGCGAATGCGGCATCATGGACCGGAGTTGCTAGCAATTGCAGCGCTCTCTCGCGCCCAACTTGTGCAGTATAATACTCATGGGGCAAAAACCTGTCAAGGCGAAAATCATGAGCATGAAGCCCACGAGGCCCGTGAACAGGAACCAGCCGGGGTGCACAACGTACCCCAGCACCACGCTCACGAGGACAAAAAACCCTCCGATGAGCCTGATCAGCCGTTCCAGGTACCATTTTGATGTGTCAGCGATATACATAGCCTTTCCCTCCTTCATTCTCTCTAGTGTTGATCTACAGCGCCGCCGAAAGCAGTATCATGTTCACCTGCGTCTGCAGGACCGCGTCCACGATCACCTTCAGGTTCGCGCTCTGGATGACCTGCGTGGCCAGGATGCGGTCGGCCATCAGTCCGATATTGTCCGCCATGACCAGGATCTTGTTCGCCATATCAAGGATCCGGTTCGCCATCTCGCCGATGTCGTCGGACAGACGAAGGATCGTCGCCTGGGAGCTCTGGAACGTGCTCAGGAACATCGTGGGCTTCAGAGTGACCACGGAGACAGACAGCCCCTGGAGCCCGACGGACAGGGCCGTATTGATCGCGGCCAGGTTCTGGAGCGCCATGAGCACGTCGTTCGAGACGCTGAAGGTGCCTGTTGCGCCGGCGACGCTGTTGTACACGGCCAGCACGCTCTGCTGATAGCTTGCCACGGAGCTCTCGAGCTGCGACAGCTGGGAGGCCGCGCCGACGGACGTAAGCTTCGTGATGGTGAGCGTGGCGACGAGCGAGTTCCCCTTCAACACCAGGTTATTCAGGTCCGTGCCGAGCGTTGCCGGGCTCAGGGCCGCCTGCGCCGGAGCTGCCGACAAGGCGATGAAACTGCCGGCGATGCCGGCGA
>JBBIHD010000240.1:0-4264 GCA_037447195.1 Nitrospirota bacterium
TGGCGGTTCAACGGTTTGGTTTTGTTTCATCGGTCTGAGGCAGAGCCTCGCTAAAGATTTTGCAGTCACCGACAGTCACGACCGAGTTCCTCTGTGGTTAAGCCGGAATTTCCAGGAGTGATCCTTGCCAAAAGAGTTTTTATTGGAGATCGGCACCGAGGAGATCCCCTCGCGGTTCGTCGGGCCGGCGCTGGAAAAGATGCAGGAGCTGTTCATCCAGCTCCTGGCCTCGGGCAGGGTGGCCCTGCAGGGCGAGTTGAAGACCTTCGGCACGCCGCGCAGGCTCGTGCTGCATGCGGCTGGCCTTGATGAGCGGCAGGCCGATCTTTCGAAGGAAGTGCTCGGCCCGCCGCGCAAGGTAGCCTATGACGCGGGGGGAAAGCCGGCCAGGGCGGCGCTCGTCTTTGCCGAGAAGAACGGCATTGCCGTGGATGCGCTTTCGATCAGGTCCACGGAGAAGGGCGAGTATGTGGTCGCCCGGATCGATGAGAAGGGCGGCGATACGGGACAGTGGCTGCGGCAGGTGCTGCCCGGTTTCATCCTTTCGATACCGTTCCAGAAATCCATGCGCTGGATGGACAAGGACATCCGCTTCGCCCGGCCCATGCACTGGATCCTTGCGCTCTGGGGCGGTTCCGTGGTAGACTTTGAACTCGACGGTCTGAAGAGCGGCAATCTTTCCCGCGGCCACCGGTTCATGAGCCCCGGCGCCTTCCTGGTGAAGGACTTCCGGACCTACGCTGCCCAGGCGGAGCCGAACTTCGTGGTCCTCGATCCCGAGGTGCGGAAGCAGCGCATCGTGAAGCAGGCCGCGGAGCTCGCGAAGTCCGCGGGCGGCACAGTGCTCGACGATGGGGGCCTGGTGGACGAGGTGGCGAACCTCGTTGAATATCCCGTGGCCGTACTGGGATCTTTCGACCAGCAGCACCTCAGGATCCCGAAAGAGGTACTGGTCACGGCAATGCGGGAGCACCAGCGGTATTTTTCCGTTGTCGACCCGCAGGGAGAGCTGCTCCCCTATTTCGTAACGATCAGCAATACGCGCGCCGCGGACATGGCCGTGGTCCGGGCGGGCAACGAGCGGGTCCTCGCGGCCCGGCTGTCCGATGCGGCGTACTTCTTTGACCACGATCTGAAGCATCCCCTCGCCGACCGGGTGGAGGGGCTCAAGAAAGTCACCTACCAGGAAAAGCTCGGTACGGTCTATGACAAGACACTGCGCGTCAAGGCCCTTGCGTCCTCTCTGGCGAGGCTGCTGAACGCCGACAGCAGCATTGCGGAACGGGCAGCCTTCCTCTGCAAGGCGGACCTGCTTACGGGCATCGTGGGCGAGTTCCCGAAGCTCCAGGGGCTCATGGGCCGCCGGTACGCCCTGAGCTCCGGAGAGGAGCGCGCCGTGGCCGAGGCCATCGCGGAGCATTATCTCCCGCGCTTTGCCGGCGACGTGCTGCCGCAGTCGCTGGAAGGCATGTGCGTGGGCATGGCGGACCGGATCGACACCATCGTGGGGTGCTTTTCCGCCGGGCTCATCCCGAGCGGCTCCGAGGACCCCTACGCACTGCGGCGGCAGTCCGTGGCGGTCCTGAACATGCTGCTGGAGCGCGCAGCGCAGGTGTCCCTGCGGGCGCTGGTAGCCCGGGCCTGCGAGGAATACGGACTGAAAAAGGCCGACCGGGCCAGGGTCGAGGCGGAAACGCTCGATTTCATGCGCCAGCGGCTTGCGGGCATGCTGGTTGCCGGGGGCCTGCGGCCCGACGTGGTGGACGCGGCCCTCTCCGTGGACTTTGACGATGCCCTCATCGCACGGGAAAAGGTGCGGGCACTGGACGGGCTTCGCCTGTCAGAGGACTATCAGCCCCTGGTGACGGCCCTCAAGCGCGCGGGCAACATCCTGCCGAAGGGATTCGAAGGGGCGGTAAAGAAGACGCTGCTGAAGCAGGACGAGGAGAAGGTCCTGCATGCGGCCTATGCCGAGGTGAAAGGCCGCGTTGAGCAAAAAGCGGCGGCCCTCGATTTCCGGGGCGCCCTGGCGGAGATCGCATCGCTCCGGAAGCCGGTAGACGCGTTCTTCGACAAGGTCATGGTCATGGACAAGGACGAGGCGGTGAAGCAGAACCGTCTGGCGCTGCTGGCCGGCATTACGGGCCTGTTTTCCGGCATTGCCGATTTTTCACGCCTCGTGCTGAGCACGGAAGAGGCGAAAGCCTGATCGGCCGCAGGTGGACGCTTTGAGATTGCCGCGCAGGATGCGCGGCTGCGTTCTGTAAGTGCCTTCCTCCATTCCCTACCGGAAGCGGGGGCGGCAGATTCTGGTTTTGAAAATTAACTAGGGAGGTTCGCTTCATGACTACGGAAAAGAAACTCATCTATTTTTTCGGGAATGCAAAGGCCGACGGCACCGGCGCGATGAAGGATCTGCTCGGCGGCAAGGGAGCGGGCCTGGCCGAAATGACGAATGCCGGCGTGCCGGTCCCTCCGGGATTCACCATCACCACGGAGGTATGCAATCTCTTCTATGAGCTTGGCAAAAAGGTTCCCGAAGGGCTCGATGCGGAGATGAAGGAGTATCTCGCAAAGATGGAGCAGGCCGTCGGGAACGGCTACCGTTTCGGCGACGTGAACAAACCGCTGCTAGTTTCGGTGCGGTCCGGGTCCAAGTTCTCCATGCCCGGCATGATGGACACGGTGCTGAACCTGGGGCTGAACGACCGGACCGTCGAGGGCCTGATCCGGCTGTCCAGGAATGAGCGGTTTGCCTGGGATGCCTACCGCCGCTTCATCCAGATGTTCGGCAACGTCGTGCTCGGCATCGAGAAAGAGGAGTTCGAGCACCTCATCAGCGAAATGAAGAAAAAGAAGAAGGTGAAGCAGGACCTGGACCTGAACGCCCAGGACCTGAAGTCGCTTGTCGATAAATTCAAGGCCAAGGTGAAACAGGTCAAGAAAATGGAGTTCCCCCAGGACCCGATCGAGCAGCTCAAGATGTCCCGGGACGCGGTCTTCAATTCCTGGAACAATCCCCGCGCCATCACGTACCGCAGGCTGAACGACATCCCGGCCAATCTCGGAACGGCCGTGAACGTGCAGGCCATGGTCTACGGGAACATGGGCGACACGTCCGCCACGGGCGTGGGCTTCACGCGCGACCCGTCGACGGGCGCGAAGGTCTTTTACGGCGAGTACCTGACGAACGCCCAGGGAGAGGACGTGGTGGCCGGCATCCGGACGCCGCACCCCATCGCCGACCTGGAGAAGGAGATGCCTGCCGTGTACCGGCAGCTGCGCGAGATCACGGACAAGCTCGAGAAGCACTACCGCGACGTGCAGGACTTCGAGTTCACCGTCCAGGAGAACACGCTCTACATGCTCCAGACGCGGACGGGAAAGCGCACGGCCCATGCGGCGGTCAAGATCGCCGTGGACATGGTGAAGGAAGGCCTTATCTCGAAGGAAGAGGCGGTGCTGCGCGTTGAGCCGGCATCGCTGGACCAGCTGCTGCACCCCATCATCGACCCCAAGGCCAAGCTCACCGTGATCGCCAAGGGCCTGCCCGCGTCTCCGGGAGCCGCTTCAGGCATGGCGGTATTCTCGGCCGATGATGCCGTGAAGCAGGCGAAAAAGCATCCCGTGATCCTCTGCCGGCCCGAGACCACGCCCGACGACATCCACGGCATGGATGCGGCCAAGGGCATCCTGACGGCCCGCGGCGGCATGACGTCCCACGCGGCAGTCGTTGCCCGCGGCATGGGCAAGCCCTGCGTGGCAGGCTGCGAATCCATCAGGGTCGACATCAAGGCCAGGAAGTTCACGGTGGACAAGACCACGGTGAAGGAAGGCGACTGGATCACGATCGACGGCGGCACGGGCCGCGTGATCATCGGCAAGGTACCGACCCGCGACCCCGAGGTGAGCGGGGATTTCGGCACGCTGATGCAGTGGGCCGACGAGGTGCGCACCCTGAAGGTCCGGGCCAATGCCGACGTGCCGCGCGACGCCAAGATGGCCCGCGAGTTCGGCGCCGAGGGCATCGGGCTCTGCCGTACGGAGCACATGTTCTTCGAGTCAGACCGGCTTCCCATCGTGCAGCAGATGATCCTTGCCGACAGCACCGAGGCGCGGGAAAAGGCGCTGGCCAAACTCCTGCCCATGCAGCGGTCTGATTTCAAGGGCCTCTTCGAGACCATGGCAGGGCTTCCCGTCACGATCCGCCTGCTCGACCCGCCGCTCCATGAGTTCCTGCCGAAGCGCGAGGAACTGATGGTCG
>JBBIHD010000241.1:0-4256 GCA_037447195.1 Nitrospirota bacterium
CGCGCTTGCTCCAAGATACCGATCGAGCTTCTGGAACTTGTCCGTTGCATACTGCCGAAGCGCCTCGGTCACTTCCATTTGTCTTCCTGCTACTGCTACCTGCATTGCAACCTCCTCGTTCAAAGAAAATCCGATGCCTGTGCCGCCTGCTTCCCGCTACATCCGCTTCCGCACGCTCGTGGGCGGGATCCTGAGCTCCTCGCGGTATTTTGCCACCGTCCGCCGGGCGATGGTGATGCCCCGTTCCTTGAGCGAATCCACGATCTGCTGGTCCTTGAGCGGCGTCGACGGGTCCTCTTCCTTGATCATCTTCTGGATCGCGTCCTTGACGGTGAGCGACGATATCTCGCCTTCGCCTGCCGAAGAAAAACCCGTGGTGAAAAAGAACTTCATGGGAAAGATGCCCTGCGGCGTATGCATGTATTTGTTCGTCGTCACGCGGCTGATCGTGGATTCATGCATGGAGATGTCTTCGGCCACGTCCTTCAGGACCATTGGCTTCAGGTGGGAAATGCCATGCTCGAGAAAATCGAACTGGAACTTGACGATGCTTTCCGCGACCTTGTAGATCGTTTTGTTCCGCTGGTCCATGCCCTTCATGAGCCACTGGGCCGACCGCATCCGCTCCTCGATGTACTCGCGCGTCGCCTTGTCCACGGCGTCCTTCCGGATGAGCAGCTTGCGATAGTAGGGATTGATGCGCACCCGCGGAACGCCGTCCTCGTTCAGCTGCACCACGTACCGGTCCTCCACCTTGACCACATACACATCGGGCACGACGTAGTGCGTGTCGGGCTCGGCATAGGGGCTGCCCGGTTTGGGCTCGAATTCCTGGATGATGATCTGGGACGATTCCATGACGTCCTGGAGCGTCACGTTCAGCGCCTTGGCGATCTGCGCGTAGCGCTTCTTTTCCAGGTCAGCGAGATGGTCGCGGATGATCAGTTCAACGAGGGTGTCTTCAAAATCGAGCTCGCGCGCCTGGATCAGCAGGCATTCACGCAGGTCCCGCGAACCGACGCCGACGGGATCGAACCCCTGTATGACGGCAAGCGCCTGCTCCATGACGGCGAGGGGAAGGCCTGCCTGGGCCGCAAGCTCGTCCAGCGACGCCCGGAGATAGCCGTCCTCATCGATATTGCCGATGATCCACTCCGCCCCCTTCAGGTGCGCCTCGTCGGACGGGGTGAGCCGGAGCTGCCAGAGCAAATGATCGGAGAGAGATGTCTTGCGGGACAGGGTCTGTTCGTAGGAGGGAAGTTCTTTTTCATCGGCGCCGGCGTACCCCTGGTCCCTGCCGTCGCCCATATCGCTCAGATATTCGTCCCACTGCAGGCCCAGTTCGGGCTCGGCGGCGAGTTCCTTCGTTTCCTCGACGGTCCGGTCGCTGTCCGTCTCGGGCGCCGCTTCCGAGGCCTCGGGCAGCGCCTCCCCCTCGCCTTCGGACGCTTCGGCATCAGGCGCGTCAGCAGCCAGCTCCTCGAGAACGGGGTTCTCCATCAGCTCCTGGGAGACCGACTGGACGAGCTCAAGACGGGAGAGCTGCAGCAGCTTGATGGCCTGCTGGAGCTGCGGCGTCATGATGAGCTTCTGGGAGAGTTTTAATTCGAGCCGTGCTTCCATAATTTCAAATGACAGCGTTCAACGGATGCCTCTCACTGACATACTTTGTATATAAGAGAACCTGCCGCTATCCCGCCAGGAAGGCCGCGGGAAGCCCGGTGCGCGCTTCGCTGCATTACCTAGAGCTTGAACGCCTCGCCCAGGTAGAACTCCCGGACCCGGGGGCTGGCCGTGATCTCGGCGGCAGTGCCGGCCTCAATGATCCGCCCTTCACTGATGATGTACGAGCGGTCGGTGATGGCCAGGGTCTCCCGCACATTATGATCGGTGATCAGGATGCCGATCCCCCTGTTCTTCAGGTGGGATATGATCCCCTGGATGTCCTGCACCGCCAGCGGGTCAATGCCCGCGAAGGGCTCGTCAAGCAGGATGAACTTGGGGGAGAGCGTAAGGGCCCGCGCGATCTCGACGCGCCGCCGCTCGCCGCCTGAAAGCGTATAGGCCCTGCTGTTGGCCAGATGGGCGATGCCGAACTCTTCCAGGAGCGCATCCTGCCGTTCCCGCCGCTCCAGGGACGACAGGGGCATGGTTTCGAGGATGGCCATCAGGTTCTCGGACACGGTGAGCTTCCGGAACACAGATGCTTCCTGGGCAAGGTAGCCGATGCCGTTCCGGGCCCGGCGGTACATGGGCATCCGCGTTATATCCACCCCGTCGAGGACCACCCGGCCGTGCTCGGGCTTTACGAGGCCCACGACCATGTAGAAGGTCGTGGTCTTCCCTGCGCCGTTCGGGCCGAGGAGGCCCACAACCTCTCCATACTTCACCTGGAGGCTGACGCCGCGCACGACCTTCCTGCCCTTATACTCTTTCTCGAGCCGCTTTGCCTCAAGACCCTGCATGGGGAATATAAATTCCAAATCTCAAGCGCCAAATCACAAATATACGTTCCAAATGCAAAATGCAAAACCGATTTGAACATCTGGCATTTCGGCATTGTTTGTCATTTGGGATTTACACTTTGGAATTTATTTATTCTCCTTTCTTATCCAGGGGCCTGTCCTGATAGAACAGGACCTTGCCGCCTTCCACGATGCTCCGGTCATCGCGGACAAAGAGCGTGATGCGCTCGCCGCCCAGCTGGTTCTCGTTCTCGATGATGCGCGCATCGCCGGTCAGCACGATCTTCTCTTCCCGGCTGTAGTAGATCGCCTTTTCGGCCAGCGCCACGCGGCCCTCCCTGCGCACGACCACGTTGCCCAGCGCCTCGATCTCCCTGAGGCCCTTCGTCCGCGTGTTATAAAACACGGTGAGCGCGTCGGCATACAGCGTAATGTCCTCTTTCTTGAGCGTCACTTCCCCGATGAACGTGACCTTGTCACCCAGCTTGGCAGCCTCCATGCGCTTGGCCGTGATCGCGATCGGCTCCCGACCGCCTGCAGGCCGCGCGGCGCTGCCGGTCCCGGCACCGGCCAGGAGCAGCAGGGCGGGGAGCGCGAAGGCCAGGCTATTCCTGAAGCACCGCTTTGACATTCTTTTCCACCGCAACCATGCCTTTATCGATGTTCGCTGTTATTCCGCGCCCTTCAAGATAGATCTCGGGCCCCAGGAGCTTGAAGGGTTCAACGGTGCGCACAACGCGGTCCCCGGCCTTCCAGGAGAGGGACTGCGTCGTGAGCAGATAGCCGTCATGGGTGACGATCCTGACCTCGCGGGAGACGCTCCGGATCACCGCGTCGCCCGTCGCCGTATCCAGCACGCCCACGTCGCCGCGGAGCGCCGCGTCGCCGCGGTCAGGGCTGCTGAACACGATCTCCAGGTCCTTCAGGTGCGCTTCCTTGTTCTCGTACAGATCAGCGCTGCCGGCGTTCACGCGGAGGGACACGCGGCCGTTCTCGGACTGCGTAAACCGGAACCCATCCATACTGATCTGGAGCTTTGCGCCAGCAGGAGGCCGGAACAATTGCGGTACTTCGATGGCCCTTCCCCGCAGCAGGAGAAGGGCGCCGTAGGCCGAAAGGAGAACCAGGACTGCGGCTCCGGCTTTGAATGCCTTTCGTGTGCCGGCTTTCATGGCAGGTCTCTCTAAGGAAGTATGGCGGCCTGGGGCCGCCGCATGCATATTGTATACCACAGGCCCCAGGATATGTAAAGGCCAAAAATATCTTTCCCGTTTAATAAACCACACAGGGCACAACGATGCTCCCCCACGAAAAGGCATGTGCATCCTTGTAGTTCAAGCGGGAATCGCGACTGACCCTGTCGTGTTGACGCTGCATCTACAGACAGGAATCTGGAGTTTTATGCGGCTGAATAATTGAGGCTCCCTGGCTTTCGCGTCAATAAATATTATGAATGAATAAGACGACGTTGCTTGTTTGGGCCATGTTCCTATAGGTTCTTTTCGATTATCTTCTTTACGTAGGCGGGCATCTCTTGCTGAAGCTTCTCGGTCTTCTTCTTAAGCCGGTCATAGACCTCAACTTCAGCGCCTGTCCACATAATGTCAAGTCGGCGGGCCGGGCGCATGGCAATGTGGGTATAATTTTCGGGGTATGCCCAGTAGCAGGATCGACAGATGTCAGCGTCTTTTTGCTCAAGCCAATTCGCACAATGCTCACAAGACCACGACTTGGCGCGGTTAGGATGTGTCAATAAATTAAGGTTTCAAGTTGAATTATTCACCGAAGGAT